>CAZUVK010000026.1:0-2971 GCA_964623785.1 uncultured Gemmatimonas sp.
TTCCGATCCTCGCCGCCACCACCGCCCGAGCGACTCCCGCCGGGGCGGCTTCCGCCTGAGCGGCTCCCCCCCGAGCGCCCTCCGGTCGGCGGCCTGTCGCTGCTCGCTGACCGGCGAGGTTTCCGATCCGACATGCTCCGCCACTCGTCGTCCGGCTCCGCGGTGGTGCGCCCTTCTCCGCGTGACCGACCCTCACCCTCGGGGCCCCTGCGCGCCCCGGCGCCTCGGTCCTTCTGATCTCCGCTCCGCGCCACGCGCGGCGCACCACCGCGGTCCTTCTGCTCGCCGCTCCAAGCCGCGCGCGGCGCGCCACCCGACCGGGCCGGATGCGACATCTTCTCCGCCATCTTCTGAAGCTGACGCGCCTGGCGCAGGAGGTCCCTGGCCTGTTCTTCCAGCTCGTCGGCGATCTCCAGTAGGGCCTCGGAGGTGTCGTCTCGCGCCGGCGGTCTGGGTGTTCCTCGCGTACCCGTCCCCGGTCTTCCGCTCCCGCTCTTCTTCGAGTACGGCGCCCTGCCTTCGCTCATCCTCACCCTTCTGCTGATTGTCGTGGTTGCGTCGCGCGTTCCGCACCAAGATACAGGTGGGCGCCGCGGCGGGCCATCGACGGATCACCTCCTCCCCGCACCGCTCTCCGCGCCCGTTCGCGGGAGTGGCCCCCGCCGTACTACTCGGTCAGCTCGCGCTTCACTTCACCAACCTCGCGCTTCGCCCATTCGGCGTCTTCGCGCAGCGCCTCGATCGTCTGTGTCGGCTTGAGGTCGCGGCCGGAGATTCCGTTGATCGCACTCTTCGCCAGCACCGCCGCGAGGATCAGGTAGAGCACGCCCACGCCAAGCGCGGCCAGCCAGTAGTTGTCGATGAGGTCGCCGATCCCGAGGATCAGGAACGCTGTCAGGGCGAGCGCGGCGAGCAGACCGAAGGCGGCGGCGACGCCAACCTTCGCGCCGTTCCGAAGCAGGCCGGTCGCGGCCTCGCGCAGCTCGGCCTTCCCGAGCGCGATCTCCTGCCGAACGAGTTGGGTGGCGTCAGCGCTCAGTTGTCGGAAGAGCGGTCCGATCGCCTGCTCCTCCTCGAGTCTCAACCCGGGCCGGCGGGGCGTCCGGCCGTTCCCCCTGATCTCCGCTCGTTCCACCGCCATTGGCTCGTTCTCCCGCGTTCGGTGGGTCTGGAAAGGCTCGCTGGGCGCGAAACCGATCGCGGGGGGCAATCGGCGTGCCCGGAGCGGCCGGCACCAGGGCCCGGTCCTTGCCCTCCCGTACCCTGGAAGGTCCTTCGGGCTCAAGGCCTTCCGTAGGGAGAAGCATTCCGGCGCCCGCCCTCAACAGCGGCGCTGGAGATATCGATTCATGACCTGTACCCGATCTTCAAATGGCCACTCAACTGTATTCCGGGTCTGCGAAGCGGTTGCACCGCGGGCTTTCGTACGCGGTCGCCGGGCTCTTCCTCCTTCCACTCGCGGCTTGCGATGACGAGGATGGACTGATCGTCGTCAACAATCAGAGCGCCCGGTCCGTCACTTCAGTGGTGATAAATCCGTGCGGCGCCAGTATGACCGGACCCAACAAGATCAGCTCCGCGATCCCCGATGGCGGACAGCGCACCTTCCGCGTCGGATTCGGATGCTATGATGTCAGCATCATGACGGACGACAACCTGACCGGCGACTGGGAAGTGGATGTATCCAGGCGCGACCGCCGGATCGAGCTCTTCGCGTCGCCGCCCGAGACCTGATCGAATGGCTGCCGGCGCGCCAGAGTCGCCGCGAGTCGGAAACGAGGAGAGCCGCCCTCCGTTGGTTGCGGAGGACGGCTCTTCGTGCTGCGGCCGGGGGCGATCCGCCGATTGCCTCGGCGCGCTACGGTCTCAGTTCGATCTGGCGGAGGTCGACATCCTGCGCAGGAAGGCGATCACGGCCTCGGGGTCGCCCGCGGGATCGACGTCGGTCTCCTTGTAGACGATCCGCCCGCTCCGATCGACCACGAACGTCCAGCGGGCCATGGTCAGGTCACGGGTGAGCGTGATGTCAGCGCCGTCGACCGTGCGTGTGATCTCGCCGCCCGCGGCGGTGGGCACGCCAAACGCGGCCGCGATGACGCCGGCGGTGTCGGAAACGAGCGGGAAGTTCAGCCGGTTCACGCCCTTGAACGCGCGAAGCGCGTCGACGCGGTCACCGCTCACGCCAATCACCTCGGCCCCCAGCTCCTGCAGGACCGACTGGTTGTCTCGGAAGAGGCATGCCTGCGTCGTACATCCACCCGTCATCGCGGCGGGGTAGAAGTACACCACCAGGACGCGGCCGGCGAGCTCCCGGCTGCGCAGGATCTCGTTGGTGTCGGTTCGGCCCTCGAAGAGCGGGGCGCGGTCACCCACGTTCAGGACGTTCAGTTCCTGCGCCGATGCCTGGTCCGTCACGAAACCGACCGCGAGCGCGCCGGCGAATGTTGCGGCAACCAGCGTCTTCAGCATCTTCATCGCGCTGCCTCCATGGCCTGTGGGTGATGTTCGCGAACCCTCGGGTCGGGCCCGGATCATGGGTGACGACCCGCGATCACGCTCTCTGTCGGAGATACACGACCGCGACAGTCAGTAATAGTGTCTGCTTTGCGCGCCGCGCGCCAGCGTGACGTCGATGATGCGAGCCACCGGACCTCATCCTGGCTCGCCCCGGTCGCGACTTGACGGCCCCGCCGATCGCACCTATTCATTCGAGAGCCCTGTCCCGCGCGACCCAGGGGCGTGGAGAGCGGCCGGCGACCTCTCGTGGTTTCGCGAGGTCGCTTTTTCGTGCGCGCGATGCGGGTTGGTCGCGCGGTCCCGGAGGTACCTTGAGCCAGAGCGATTCGAGCCAGCGCATGCCGGCGGACCCACCTTCGGGGTCCGGTGCCGTCGACCCGAGTTCGGTGGTGATCCGCGCCGCGGCGTCCGACGATGTACGGGCGATCGCGGCGTTGCTCGCCGTTTTCGTCCG
>CAZUVK010000026.1:2981-11050 GCA_964623785.1 uncultured Gemmatimonas sp.
CAGACTCGTCCGTGACCGGCCGATAGAGGAACTGCGGCGGGTGATTGGCACCTTCCTCGTCGCCGAGCTCGAGGGCGAGGTTGTGGGTTGCGTCGCGGTACGCGTATACTCGCCCACACTGGCCGAGGTCGCGTCCCTCGCGGTCGCCGAAGGCCGGCACGGCCTCGGGATCGGTCGCCGACTGATCCAGGCCGCCGTCCTGCGGGCGCACGCGCGCGGCGTCCGGCGCGTATTCGCGTTCACGATGCGCGATCACCTCTTCGCGCAACTGGGGTTCCGCCTCGTACCGGTGACCGAGTTCCCACAGAAGCTCGTCACCGACTACGGCGGGATGGCCCTGGCCGCCGGCCGGAAGGCGGCACTCCTTCTCGACCTCGAGAACTGGAACGGCTGGGACCCTTCGCCTGTTCGGGATGCCGCGCCCAAACGTTTTCCGCCGGAGCGCCCGCCGTCGGCGCGCGCCTCCGCGTCGGGTACCATCGATCGGGCGATTCCCCGCCCGGCAAACCTATATTTGAAGAGGCCAGCGATGAGCGAAATCGAGGGGCGGAGTTCGAGCGACAGGCGGATTGCGATCCTGGGCGGCGGCAACCTCGGCCGCGCGCTCGCGATGGGATGGGTCGAGTCTGGTTACTGTCCCGGCGACCACATCTGGATCACCCGGCGCAACGCCGACAAACTGACCTTCTTCGCGGACGCGGGTCTCACCGTCGGCGCTGACAACGTGGAAGCGGTTCGCGGCTCAGACGTGATCATACTCGCCGTTCAGCCGCAGCAGATCACGGCGCTGGCCAACGAGATCCGCTCCGCGATCGACCCCGATCGGCACACTGTCGTCTCGGTCGCGTCCGGCGTCTCGATCCGTCAGCTCCGGGAGCTGCTCGACACGCGGGCGTCGATCGTTCGTGCCATGCCGAACACGGCGGTGTCCATCGGGCAGTCCATGACGTGCATCTGCAGCTCGGAGCCCGATGACCCCGCTCTTCCGGAGGTCGTGGAGCTCTTCGAGATCGTGGGCCGCACGCTGGTCATCGCGGAGGACATGATGATCCCGGCCACCGCCCTCTGCGCGTGCGGCGTCGCGTTCTTCCTGCGCGCCATCCGCGCGGCGTCGCAGGGCGGCATCGAGATCGGGTTCCACCCCGAGGAGGCTCTGTTGCTGGCCGCGCAGACAGCACGGGGGCCGGCCATGCTCCTTCTCAACCAGGGCCGTCACCCGGAATCGGAGATCGATCAGGTTACGACCCCCAGGGGCTGCACCATCGCGGGCCTCAACGAGATGGAGCACCAGGGGTTCAGCTCGGCGATGATCAAGGGGATCCTGCTTTCAGCCACGAAGGCGGAGACGCTCTACCGGGACTGAAGGTGCCGACCGGGCCGATCGGGGCGCGGGCTCAGGCAACCACGCGGTTCCGACCGGCGCGCTTGGCTTCATACAGCCGCTCGTCGGCCAGCGCGATCAGGTCGTCGGGACCGGCGGGCAGCTCCAGCTTCGCGATGCCGATGCTGAGCGTGACGAAGAGGTCCGGGTCGATTTCATCCCAGGAGTGGGTGGAGATCGCCTCCCGGAGTCGTTCCGCGAGCAGCTCCGCGCCAGCGATGTCGGTATCGGGAAGAATTACGAGGAACTCCTCGCCGCCGTACCGCGTGGCGATGTCACTCATGCGCACTGTCGCGCGGAAGATCTCGCCGACCCTCCGCAGGACCTCGTCTCCGGCGGCGTGCGAGAGTCGGTCGTTGATCGCCTTGAAGCGGTCGATGTCGCACATGGCCACGGTGAGCGGCCTTCGGTGTCGCATCGCCCGCTTCACCTCGACACCCAGTTGCAGCTCCAGGAACCGGCGATTCCGCAAACCGGTCAGAGGATCCTCCACGCTGATCTGGTGCAGACGCCGGTTCTTCTCCTCGAGTTCCGCCTGCAGCATCTGCAGCTCTTCGTTGGCCCGCGCGAGCTCCACGTTCCGCAGCCGGAAGATCTCTTCCTGCTGCCGTGCCTGCTCGACGTCGAACTGCAGCATCAGCCCGCGGATTCTGACCGCGGCGGCGGATTCGGAAACGGCCTGGCGGCTCCGCTGGAAGACCTTGAAATGCCGCAGTGCCGCCGTGCCGTCCCCTTTCCGTTCGTAGGCGTCGGCGAGCAGCGCGTGCAGCTCGTAGACCCGGCGCGTGTCCTCGTCGGCGGGAATGATCTCCAGGGCCCTGTTGAGTAGATCGATTCCCTGGTCGATGCGATCGAACGCAAGGTGATGGTGCGCCGCGGCGAGCAGGATCTCATCCTGGAACTCGTGGTGCGGCGACTCATCCACGTACTGGCACGCCTCGTCGAGCGCGGCCTCCGCCTCCTCGAATCGACCCACCGATGCGAGCGCCGTCCCCAGGCGCGCCAGCGCGGGGGGCCTGTAGGCGAGATCGCCGATTCGCTCGAAAACCGCGAGACTCTCCTCGTACGCGAGCACCGATTCGTCGAGCTTTCGAAGGGCCGCGTTGGCACGGCCGATATTGCCGAGCGCGATCCCCTCGCCGCGAGGCATTCCCTCCTCGCGGAACGCATCCAGCGCCGACTCGAAGAACCCCAGCGCATCCCGGTGATCGCCCAGCTCGAAGTAGACGTTGCCGATGTTGTTGAGCAGGCGGGCGAGCCTTCGGGAACCCGACTCGCGCAGGATGCGCAGCCCCGCGAGGAGATGCTCCAGCGCCCCTTCGAAATCCCCGACGTTGCCGTAAACGAGGCCGAGGTCGTTTCGCGTCAGGGCCTCGGCCTCGGGGTCGCCCGCGTCTCGTGCCATCCGCAAGGCCCCGAGCCCCCGCAGGAGCGCCGCCTCGGAATTGCGCGTGAAGAACGCGCACTTGAGCAGCGCGCGCTGGATGCGCACGATCAGCGCCTTGTCGTCGATCTCTTCCGCGATGTCGAGCGCACGGCGAAGGTCGGCTTCGGCGCCCGTGTAGTCCGTGGAATGCAGGCGCGAACTACCGATCACGTAGAACGCCCGCGCACGGGCGAGCGCGTCTCCGGGGCCGGTCGCCCGCTCGAGCGCGGCTTCCGCCAGCTCGCGCGCCTCGACCGGTCGCGCGTCGACGATGGCGACCGCCCTCGCGCTGGTCGCCAGGGCGCTGTCGGCCGTCAGCGTCGTCCTGTCCATCTCGGACTCGCTCACGTCGACTCCTGCGCCGGATCCACCCGGCGTCGGGCTACTCGGATGTACGTCAATCGTATCCGTCTCCCTTTGCTGCACCTGGATGCCGGTTGCCGATCGCCTCCTGTCCTCACGCCAGTCCGCGCAGGAGGTCCTCCATCGATTTCACGTAAAATTCTGAGAAGCGCTCCTTCGAGGCAAACCTTCCCTGCCTGTACAACAGGATGAGCCCCTGCGCGTGGGCCACCAACGACAGGGCGGACGCGACGGGTCCGCTCTCCCGTATCACGCCCTCGCGCGAGCACGCCGATACACGCTCCGCGACGTACGTGAAGATGTTCTGGTTCCGGGCGCCGTCGGCGGACGGCGGCGTCGGCTGTACCCCGTCGGTTCGCAGAAACAGCGCGTCGTACAGCCGCGGCTCGTCGATCGCGAAATCGCGGAACGCATTGAGTGTTTCGATGAGGTCGCGCCGCGTGTCGCCGTGACCGCCGCCCGTGCTCAGCCGCTCCACGAACAGGTCCCTGATCCCCGCCAACGTCTCCCGGATCAGCTCTTCGACCCCGGTGAAGTGACGGTAGATCGCCGGTTGCGTCAGCCCCGACTTGCGCGAGATCGCTCGCGTGGATAGCTCCGTAAGTCCTACCTCACGCACCACATCGAGCGCCGCCGCCAACGAACGCGCGCGGGTCGACAGATTCTCTTCGGGCTCTTCCATGAAATCGCCAGAGTCGGGGTCGGATGATACACTCATGCTGGCAAATACCGCCCCCGGCGCGCATAATCAAGCCCACTCCCTTTCGCCACCCGCGCGGGCGCCCTCGCCCGGGATGGCATGTCCACCAGATCGAACGACCTATGCAGAGTATCGCCACCTTTTCGCCGCCTCAACGATCCCTCATGGGCCCCGGCCCCTCCGACGTCGCCCCGCGAGTGCTCGAAGCGCTCGCCCGTCCGACGATCGGACACCTCGATCCGGCGTTCATCGGGTTGATGGATGAGATCAAGGAGCTACTCCGGTACGCGTTCCAGACGAGCAGTGAACTCACGATGCCGATCTCCGGGCCTGGCACGGCCGGTATGGAGGCCTGCATCGTGAACCTCGTCGAGCCGGGCGACAGAGTCATCGTCTGCCAGAACGGCGTATTCGGCGGGCGACTGAAGGAGATGGTCACGCGGTGCGGCGGTGTCGTCACGGCGGTCGATGATCCGTGGGGACGCGCGGTGGATCCGGCGAAGGTGGAGGCGGCGCTCGCCGCGAATCCCGATGCCGTCCTCGTCGCGTTCGTCCAGGCGGAAACGTCCACCGGCGCGATTTCGGACGTGGCGGCGATCGCGGAGATCGTCCGGCGCGCCGGCGTGCTTTCGCTCGTGGACGCGGTCACTTCCCTTGGCGGATCGGAGCTGCGGACGGATCAGTGGGGCGTCGATGCGGTGTACTCCGGCACGCAGAAGTGCCTTTCCGTACCGCCGGGCCTGGCCCCGATCACGATGAATGAGCGCGCGGTCGCGAAGGTCCGCGGGCGGAAGGTCCCGGTCCAGAGTTGGTTCATGGACTTGAACCTCGTTCTCGGCTACTGGATGGGCGGCGCGCAGCGCTCATACCACCACACCGCTCCGATCAACGCGCTTTACGGTCTGCACGAAGGGCTGCGCGCCCTCGCGGAGGAGGGGATCGCGGCGGCCTGGGCCCGGCACCGCGCGAACCACGAGGCGCTCCGTGACGGGCTCGAGGCGCTCGGCCTCGGATTCGCCGTCCCGGAGGCCGAGCGCCTGCCTCAGCTCAACGCGATCACGATCCCCGACGGCGTGGACGACGGTCGCGTGCGGCGCGCGCTCCTGGACGACTACGGCCTGGAGATTGGCGCCGGTCTCGGTGCGCTTGCCGGCAAGGTCTGGCGGATCGGTCTGATGGGTCACAGCAGCCGCTGGGAGAACATCGAGCTGTGCATCCGCGCGCTCGCCGGCGCGCTGCGGATGGAAGGCTTCGCCGCCGACGATGACGCCGCCCTCGCGGCCGCCCGGGCTCGGCTCGCGCTGGTGACGGCGGTGTAGGGGAGAGGCCGGGCGGCGGGGATCATTGGTTGGGTTCCCCGACCGCCGTCCCGGGCCTCTGTGCCTGCTGGCCTTCGACGGGCTCGATCTCGATCGTCGGGTGGAAGTGGCAGCCGTAGCACGGCACCGCTCGCGCGGACGTCAGTCGCGTGCCCCTCTTCAGCGTGAGCGGCGACCCGCAGCGCGGGCACGACCCGCAGAACTCCCGCACCACGAAGCGAGTGGTCGCTTCACGGTACACGAGGTAGCCGCCGAGCCCGAGCGCCAGGAAGAGCGGCTCCCCGTGCGGTGGAATCAGGAACGCCACCAGCGCAGCGGGCGGCACGCAAGCCGTTGCCACAATCGCCCGGAGCGCCCGATTCCAGCGAGACCTCGATATGTACGTCAACTCGGCCGGAGTCGGCGGATAATGCGCGAGGCGCACACGCGCTTCGCGACGCGGAAACGACCTGCTTCCATCCATGGCTTCTCCTTCCATCACTTCCATAGGAAACCCCGGGTACTCCAGTCGGTGAACCAGACACATGGCACCAGCGACGCTCACCACCTCCTGACATCCCCCCGACGTTAACGACACTTCCCGTACCGGACAGGGTCGAGCGACCCCCGCTGTCGTCCGACTCAAAGTACTCCCCACGCGCGGATTCAAAGTTTCCCGACGAGAAAAGCAAGAGGCTCCCGGCACCAGGGGAGGTCGCGCGGACGCAATGTCTTTTCAACGGAGCGGCGGTCCGGCCGCTTCGGGTGTGCGTTCTGCGGTTCCGCGTTCCACCAACGTCCTGGGATACCCCTATGAGCCCTACGAAGAAACCGACCTGGTACCCGGCCTTCTGGCTGACAACGCTCTCGGTGGCCGCCCTTGTGGCCGCCCCGGGTCACGCCTCGGCGATGACGGTGGACCCGGATCCCGACGATCCGGTAACCTTCGCGAAGGATATCGCGCCGATCCTCCAGGAGAACTGCCAGGTCTGCCACCAACCAGGCGCCATCGGCCCGATGTCGCTACTCACCTACGACGAAGTCCGGCCGTGGGCGCGGGTCATCAAGGCCCAGGTCGAGGCGCGCGAGATGCCTCCGTACCACTACGACACGGAGGTCGGCATCCAGCAGCTGAAGCATGACAAGCGACTGTCGGCCGAGACGATCGCCACCATCGCCCGCTGGGTCGACGACGGCGCGCCGGAGGGTGATCCGGCGGACCTTCCGCCGCCCGTCACCTGGCCCGATGCTTCGCAGTTCCAGCTCTTCGCGTCCTACGGGGCGCCCGACGTGGTCATCAAGTCCGATCCGTACACCGTTCCGGCGGTCGGCCAGGACATCTGGTGGCGTCCGACCGTTCCGTCCGGCCTGACCACGGATCGCTGCATCAGAGCGATCGAGGTGAAGCCCTCGGTCGGTGGGCGAGCCGTGACGCACCACGCCAACTCGACGTTCGAGATCGTCGGCGATGACGGGCAGATGCGCAACGCGGGACGGCTCAGCGAGTATGCGCTCGGAAAACTCGGCGAAGTCGTTCCCGAGGGCACCTGCCGGGTCGCCCCCGCGAACTCGTACGTGAGCTGGGACATCCACTACTACCCGACGGGTGAGGAGCACGTCGACAACCAGGTCGAAATCGGACTCTGGCTCTATCCTGAGGACTACGAAGCGAAATACCGGCAGACGCTGTCTCTCTACACCCTGCGAGGCGACATCGACATTTCGCCGCACGGCAAGGCGATGACGCAGGGTTTCCACACGTTCAACACGCCTGTTCGCATTGACAGCTTCCAGCCGCACGGCCACCTCAGACACGTGGCGATGTCGCTCGAGATCCTCTACCCCGAGACGGGCCGGCGGGAGATGGTAAGCATGATCTCGAACTGGAACCCCGGTTGGCACCTCAGCCACATCTACGAGGATGACGTCGCGCCCGTGATACCCACGGGAGCCGTGCTCGTCATCACGGGGTGGTATGACAACACCGCCGACAATCCGTTCAATCCAGACCCGGACCAGCGGGTCGGACTGGGCAACCGGGCGGCCGACGAGATGTCTCACGCGTGGATCGCGGTGACCCACCTCGATGAAGCGGGCTATCAGGAGATCCTTGCCGAGCGGGCCACGAAGGGGACAACCAATGTCTCGGAGAATCGACGATGAAACGATCAATACTCGGTGCCTGCGGGCTCGCTGTGGCGATCGCGGTGGCCTCTCCGACGCAGGCCGTCGCGCAGGAGGGCTATCCTCTTGCCCCCATCCCCGCGAGAGGGCTCTCGGTCAGCCCGTTCTTCGAGGGCTGGTATCAGAACCCGGACGGGACCTACACGCTCTCGTTCGGATACTTCAACGCCAACGCGGAGGAAGTACTCGATGTGCCGCTCGGGCCCGACAACAGGATCGAGCCCGCGGAGTTCGACGGAATGCAGCCGACCCACTTCCCGCCGGTCAACTACGGCGGCTTCAACGCCCGTCGTGAGCGTGGCGTGTTCGCGATCACCGTCCCGGCGGACTTCGCCGGAAAGGACATCTGGTGGTCGATCACCAGCAACGGCAAGACGGACCGCATCCCCGGTCGGGTCACCTCGGAGGCATATCAGCTCAGTCTGACCCCCATGGCCATGGGGTCCTACCCGCCGACCGTGCGCTTCTCTGAGGGCGGACCAACGGGCAGTGGGCCGGCGGGGGTAACGCTCGACAGAACGCTCGTCGCGAATGTCGGCGTTCCGGTGCAGATCGAGCTCTGGGCCTCCGACGAGCGCAGCGTTCGCGCCAGTCCACCGGTCGCGCTCGGCGTCACCTGGAACAAACACCAGGGTCCGGGATCCGTGACATTCAGTCAGCGAACGGGTTCGATTCCGGTGGAAGGGGAAGGGAAGAGCAGTGTGATGGCAACATTCG
>CAZUVK010000026.1:11060-15367 GCA_964623785.1 uncultured Gemmatimonas sp.
CTGCACGGCTTCCAGATCGTCGGCACCAACGTCAACCTCACCGTGTCGCCGGGCTACGTCAGCCAGGCCACCACGACGTTCGACACCCCGGGCGAGTACATGTTACGGGCAAGGGTCGACAACCATCGCGCGCCGGACAGCACTCCGGCTGACCAGTGCTGCTGGACGAACGGTTACGTGCGGGTGAACGTGCGGCCGTAGTGGTTCTGCCGGAAGCGGCTGGCCGGGGACGAGATCGCGCTCCGGCCAGCCGTCGCTGAGGCCCTGCCTCACGGCCGGCGGTCTTTCCGACCTGGCCGGCCCGGACGGTATGTCGATCAAGGAACAGACGAACCTCGGGACGACGTTTCCCCCGCGACAGCGAGGGTCTATATTCCCGAACGGCACATCGACCACCGCCCTCAGGCTCGGCTTCCCATGCCGCGTACCTTCATCGCCGGTCTCGTAACCTCGCTCCTCCTTCTCGTTGCGGCGGGAGTCGGCGCGCAGTCCTTCGGGTTCCGGCAATCGCGCGCGCCCATGGCCCGCCTGCCCGAAGTGCGCGACGGGTTCACCTTCTGCCGGCTGGTCTACAACGCCGTTCGCTACGAGGAACTCGGCCAGGGCTGGCGTACGGATTACCCCGCGGCTGATCAGAATCTCATGATCCGGCTCTCGGAGTTGACCAAGACCGAGGTCACCTGGTACTCACGCGGCCGGTATCCTCAACCCGCGCACGCGATCGTCACCGCGACTGATCCCGACCTTTTTCTCTGCCCCTTTCTGTTCGCGTCGGATGTCGGGATCGCGGGGTTCAGCGAGGTCGAGCGCGAGGCGCTGCGGACCTATCTGCTGAAGGGCGGATTCCTCTGGGTCGACGACTTCTGGGGGCCCGTGGCGCTTCGGCACTGGCTGGATCAGATCGGGGCGATTCTCCCCGATTCCCGGGCTTTCACGATCCCGATGGACCACCCGATTCTCTCGACCTTCTACTTCGTCGAGGAGTTTGCCCAGATCCCGTCGATTCAGTTCTGGCGGAACAGCCGAGGCGGCACGGCGGAGCGAGGATCCCTCAGCCCGTCCGCGACGTTCTACGGCCTGACGGATTCGAACGATCGACTTGTCGTGCTCATGACCCACAATACCGATATCGCCGACGGCTGGGAGCGGGAGAATGAGGACTACGAGTTCTTTCACCTCTTTTCGCCCCGGGGCTACGCCGTGGGCATCAACGTCGCCATCTGGTCGATGACGCACTAGGAAGTGCGGCGGAGCGGAGCCCGTTTCCTCCGCAAGCCGCGCCGCGTGCCCCACCGCGGAACCATCGCATCGGGCCGGCCAGTCAACCTTCCAGCCCGCTCCGGTTCACCTGCATGGGAGTGGCTCGCCTTCACCTCTCGCATCCGGGCGGATCGGGATCCACGAGCAGCTTCGGCGTGATCGTTGCCGTTGTGACCCACGAAGGACCGTGGGTAGCCAAGACGGCGGGTCGCCCGCGGTTCAGCGACCGCCGGACCGAGATGTCCGAAAGGGAATCGGTTCGTGCCGCTCCGGATCCTTCAACCGTCGGGTTCCGAAATGCGCAGAAGTATCTTGCTGGCCATCCTCATTGTTGGCGCCGGGATCGGCGCCGCCGCCCTCGTCGCCCAGGTCCCGCTCTATATCCGCGGCGGAAGAATCGTCCAGGGCGAGATGCCCCCCGAACGCACCGGTTTCACCTTCTGCCGCCTCGTCTATCAGCGAACCTATTCCGAGCCGAGCGGATCGGGATGGAATACCGACTATCCGATGGCCGATCAGAACCTCATGATCCGGCTATCCGAACTCACGAATACTCGGATCACCACACATGGGGAGGGTGATCCGGCGCACGCGCTCGTCGCCGCCACCGACGAAGCGCTCTTCCAGTGCCCGTTCCTCTACGCGGCCGATGCCGGTACCGTCGGGTGGAGCGACTATGAGGTTGAGCGCATGCGTGAGTTCTTCAAGAAGGGCGGCCTTCTTTGGGTGGACGACTACTGGGGTGATCTCGCCTGGTCCCGCTGGCTGGATCAGATCGGTCGCGTCCTGCCCGAGTATGAAGCTGTCGACATCCCGCTCGACCATCCCGTGTTCTCCTCCTTCTACTTCGTGGAGAAGGTCCCCCAGATCCCGTCGATCCAGCACTGGCGGCGGAGCGGGGGAGAGACCTCGGAGCGCGGGGTCGAGACGCAGACACCCCGCATCGCGGGAATCTTTGATGAAAAGGGCGAGCTGCTCGTCATCATGAGCCACAACACCGATATTGCGGATGGCTGGGAGCGGGAGGCGGAAGATTGGGCGTTCTTCCACGCGTTCTCTCCGTATGGCTACGCGGTCGGTATCAACATCGTCATCTGGTCGATGACCCACTGAGTCTCCGCCACGGTCCACTCTCGACCGCTGACGGGACTCCTCGCAATGGAGGGCCGGCCTCGCGCCGGCCCGGAACGGTCGGAGATGAACGAACCCGCCCCCTGGGCGCCGGGCGACTCGCCCGAGGAGGTCGAGGCCCGGCGTCTCGCGCACGAACGCCTTTCCGCCGCCGCGCGCCGCGTCGGTCTCCCCATCCAGTCGCTGCACGACCTCCTCGCGAAGGTCGCCCACAACGAAATGGCGACCCGTCGGTTCCTCGCTGAGGAGGTGTACGGTGTCCCGGACCCTCTTCTCGACGACCTGGTTCGGGTCCGACTCGCCGATCTCGGACGTTCGTAGGACGGCGGCAACAGCGGGGTTCACGCGGAGGACGCAGAGAACGCGGAGAACCGCAACGACAGCGTTCTCGTGATGGACCGCGACCGCACGCTTCACGCATGGATGGGAAGCAGAGGAAAGGAAAACGGGGACCTCGATCCCCGAGATCCCCGTTCAAACCCAATTGGACGTTGTCCTGCTTTGGAATTCCAGACCAACATCCCGGCCCTGGCAATTTTCCCGGAAGGGGTTTGTCGCAGTTCTCCGCGTCCTCCGTGTCTCCGCGTGAACCCCGCCGTTGTCGTCCTTCGCGCCCTCCAGGCTCCTCTCCGCATGCTCGGCGAGAGCCATGCAGTACGCGCGCTACCCGTTCGCCGCCACCTCCAGCCGCGCCTCGTTCTTGGCGCGTTGCCTCGCGAGGAACCGCTCCTCCATGACCTTCTTGAACTCGATCGGGATCACCTTCACGAAGTTCGGCAGCATTGCGTCGAAGCGTTCGAGGATCATCCGCCCGCGCGCGCTCCCCGTGTACCGCGTGTGCCGCTCGATCAGGCCGCGGAGAAACTCCCGATCCTGGATCGAGTCGACCGCCTCGAGCAGAACCATGCTGCGGTTGCACGACTCATCGAACTCGCCGTCCTCGTCCAGCACATAGGCGATACCACCGCTCATGCCCGCGGCGAAGTTCCGGCCCGTGCGGCCGAGCACCACGACGTTCCCCCCCGTCATGTATTCGCAGCCGTGATCGCCGAGGCCCTCCACGACCGCCGTCGCGCCTGAGTTCCGCACCGCGAAACGCTCTCCCGCGAGCCCGCGCAGGAAGACCTCGCCGCCCGTCGCGCCATACAGCGCCACGTTCCCGATCAGGATCGTCTCCTCCGGCACGAACCCCGAACCCGCCGGCGGATACGCCACGATCCGCCCGCCGGAAAGCCCCTTGCCGAAGTAGTCGTTCGACTCACCCTCGAGTCGGAACGACACGCCCTTCGCGAGGAATGCACCGAAGCTCTGACCCGCTGAGCCCGTGAACTGGAACCGGATCGTGTCGTCCGGCAACCCCGCGTTGCCATGCTTCCGAGCGATCTCGCCCGAGAGCATCGCGCCGACCGTCCGGTTCGTGTTCGAGATCGGAAGCTCGTGACGCACCCGCTCACCCCGCTCGATCGCCGAGGCTGAGAGGCGGATCAGCTCATGGTCGAGCGAATTGTCGCTCTCCTCCCGCGAACGCTGGAACGCGAGCACCGGATTCGCCGACATGTTCGGAATGTGAAGAACCGGCGAGAGGTCAACCTTGCTGGCCTTCCAGTGGTCGAGCCGGACCGGGCGGAGATGATCACTCCGCCCGATCATTTCCTGCACCGTGCGGAACCCGAGTTCCGCCATGAGCTGCCGGGCCTCTTCCGCGACGAAGAAGAAGTAGTTGATGACGTGTTCGGGCTGCCCGGTGAACTTTGCGCGCAGCACGGGATCCTGGGTCGCCACCCCGACCGGACAGGTGTTGAGATGGCACTTCCGCATCATGATACAGCCCTCCACGATCAGCGGCGCCGTCGAGAAGCCGAACTCATCCGCGCCCAGAAGCGCCGCAAGCACGACGTCCCGCCCGGTTCGAAGCT
>CAZUVK010000026.1:15377-15671 GCA_964623785.1 uncultured Gemmatimonas sp.
TCAGCAGCAGGTTGTTGAGCACCAGCGTCTGCTGCGTTTCGGCGAGGCCCATCTCCCAGGGGATGCCGGCGTGCTTGATCGAGGAGAGAGGCGATGCACCCGTCCCGCCCGTCGACCCGGAGATCACGATCAGGTCGGCGTGTGCCTTCGCGACACCCGCCGCCACCGTGCCCACACCCGCTTCCGCGACCAGCTTGACCGACACCTCGGCATACGGGTTGACCGTCTTGAGGTCGTAGATGAGCTGCGCCAGATCCTCGATCGAATAGATGTCGTGGTGAGGCGGCGGCGAGA
>CAZUVK010000026.1:15681-22840 GCA_964623785.1 uncultured Gemmatimonas sp.
CCCGGGAGCTGACCGCCCTCGCCCGGCTTCGCGCCCTGCGCCATCTTGATCTGCAGCTCGACCGCGTTCACCAGGTACTCCGTCGTAACCCCGAACCGGCCCGACGCGATCTGCTTGATCGCGCTGTTCCGCTCCGTGAAGAATCGCGCCGGATCCTCACCGCCTTCGCCGCTGTTGCTCCGCCCGCCGATCCGGTTCATCGCGATCGCGAGCGTTTCATGGGCCTCGATGCTCAGCGCCCCGAACGACATTGCACCGGTCGTGAACCGCTTCACGATTTCCTTCGCCGGCTCGACTTCTTCGATCGGCACCGGCGTCCCCGGTGCAAGATCCAGAAGGCCGCGGAGCTGGAAACGATAGTGCTGCCTGTTGGCGATCTCCGTGTACTCGGCGTACGACTTCGCGTCGTTCAGCCGGGCCGCCTGTTGGAGCTTCGCGATGACGATCGGGCTCCAGTGATGGTGCTCGCCCTGATTTCGGTAGTGGTACTCGCCACCCGGCGGGAGCTCATCGAGGTCGCGGATCGTCTCGAACGCCTCCGTGTGACGACGGATCGTCTCCTCGGCGATCTCCGGGAGGCCCGCGCCGCCGATCCGCGAGGCCGTGCCGGTGAAGTGCCGGTTCACGAACTCGCCATCGAGGCCGAGCGCCTCGAAGATCTGCGCCCCGCAGTAACTCTGCAGTGTGGAAATCCCCATCTTCGAGAAGATCTTGAGCAACCCCCGGCCGATACCGCCGATGTAGTTGTCCATCACCTTCTCGATGTCCATCCCATGGAAGGCGTCGTGGGCGTGCAGGTCCACGATCGTCTCAAGCGCCAGGTAGGGATGGATCGCCTCCGCGCCGTAGCCGATCAGCAGCGCGAAGTGATTGACCTCCCGCGCCTCGGCCGTGTCGACGACGAGGCTGGTTCGGGTCCGGAGCCGCTCCCGGATCAGGTGGTGATGAACCGATGCCGTCGCCAGAAGTGAGGGGATCGGCGCGTGCCCCGCGTCGATCCCGCGATCGCTCAGGATCAGGATCCCGGCACCGTCGCGAACCGCCTGGCAGGCGTCGAGCGCAAGCTTCTCGAGAGATCTGGCCATCCCATCGGCGCCCTCGGAGACGTCGAACAGCGTCGAGAGCGTATGCGTGCGGAATGCGCCCGCCGAGATCGCGCGCAGCTTGGCGAACTCCGAAACCGTGAGCAACGGTCGGTCGATGTGGAGCTGGCGCGCGTGCTCGGGAGTCTCCTCGAAGAGGTTTGAGCGCGGCCCGAGCCGATTCGAAAGCGACATCACCAGCGATTCGCGGATCGGGTCGATCGGCGGGTTCGTCACCTGCGCGAACAGCTGCGCGAAATAACTGAAGAGCAGCTGCGGCCGATCCGACAACACGGCGAGCGGCGTGTCGGTACCCATGGATCCGACGGCTTCCTTGCCAGTCGACGCCATCGGCGAGAGAACCATCCGCAGTTCTTCCGCGTTGTAGCCGAACGCTTCCTGCCGCGTGCGCAGCGCAAGCCCCGAGTCGCCCGGATCGCCCGGGTCCACCTCGGGCAGGTCGGCCAGCGTGAACCGATGGCTTTCCACCCACTCCGCATAGGGCTGCTGCGACGCGATGCGGGACTTGATCCGCGCGTCGTCCAGGATCTCGCCACGCTCCGTATCCACGACGAGCATCTTGCCCGGCGCGAGACGGCCCTTCGCGCGAACCTCGGACGGGTCGACCGCAAGAACGCCCGCCTCCGAGGCGAGCACGATCCGATCGTCGTGCGTGACCATGTAGCGCGCCGGCCGAAGGCCGTTCCGGTCCAGCGTCGCCCCCACGTACCGGCCGTCCGTGAACGACACCGCGGCGGGGCCGTCCCACGGCTCCATGATCGCGGCGTGGTACTCGTAAAACCCGCGCACCTCGGGCTCCAGATCCGGATTGCCCTCCCACGCCTCCGGGATCGTCATCATCACCGCGTGCGGCAGCGACCTGCCCCCCATCACCAGAAACTCGAGCACGTTGTCCAGCGATGCCGAATCGCTCTGACCTTCCGGAATGACCGGGTACAACTCGGTGATGTCCTCGCCGAACACGTTCGACGACAGCGCGCCCTCGCGCACGCGCATCCAGTTCAGGTTGCCGCGCAGCGCGTTGATCTCGCCGTTGTGGCAGAGATACCGGTACGGGTGTGCGCGCGCCCACGTCGGGAAGGTGTTGGTTGAGAACCGGGAATGGATCAGCGCGATCGCGCTCTCCACCCGCTCGTCCGCCAGATCGGGGAAGAAGCTCGTGATCTGTTCCGGAAGCAGCAGACCCTTGTAGACAATGGTCCGCGTCGACAGGCTGGAAATGTAGAAGTGCTCCGCACCGATTCCTTCCGTCGCCGCGATCTGGCGCTCCAGACGCTTGCGGTAGAAGTACAGCTTGCGTTCGAAGAGGTCGACGGAGTAATCTCCGCGCGCCATGAAGAACTGGCGCACCACGGGTAGCGTTCGCCTTGCCTCCGCCCCGATCCGGTCCCCGGCCGTGGGTACCGTCCGCCAGCCGAGGAACGCCTCCGGTCGAGCTGTGACGGTCGACTCCACGATACGCTCGCACGCCGCGCGCTGATCGTCGTCCGCCGGCAGGAACACCATCCCCACCGCATATTCGCCCGGAGCCGGCAGCTCCAGGCCCTCCTTCAGACACTCCTCCACGAGGTGCCGGTGCGGGACCTGCAACAGAATCCCCGCGCCGTCCCCGCTTTCCGGGTCGCTGCCCGCCGCGCCCCGATGCGACAGGTTGACCAGGATTTCCAGGCCCTGTTGGACGATTCCATGCGACTTCTCACCACGGACGTTCGCGATAAATCCGAACCCGCAGGCGTCATGCTCGTTATTCGGGTCGTAAAGACCCTGTCTTTCAGGAAGTCCGGCAGTTCGATGCTGCATCGGGCTCATTTGAGTACGAGAGTATCCGGGTACAAAAAACGACCCCTCGGGGGTCCGAGAGGCCGTCTGCCAGCAGGATCGTTTCCGCTACCCGTGCACTAGCATACTACCTCTCGGCCGTACGCGCGCTTGATATTGGGCTTCTCTACGAGAAGGCGAACGCTGATCCTGGTATTCACGTGAACGTCGTCGCTTCGTGTTCGCGTGCGCTGGTTGAGGTCTCTCTTCAACGAATAAATATCTCTGGAAAGTACTAATTACTCTCCCGCACGCTGTCAACCCGTCCCGCGGGGCCGGCTGATCCGTTACTTTCGGCGCCCACAAAGTTCTCCCGAGAACCAGATCCGGTTCGGGAGGCCGCGAACAGGCGCGTGCGTTTGGATAAATGAGAATATATGCCCAGCGAAGTCGATACAAGGGGTTCGGGTGAAATTCGGGGAACATCGGGCGCGGTCGGAGTGAGGGGCCCGGCGCTGGAATCGCTCACCCGCGGACGACGGTAGGGTCGATGACGCTTTCCCAGTTTCCGTGGTGGGCGATCGCGCTCATGGCGATCGCGGTGTTCGCGGTGGGCGCGATCTTCTTCACCCTCTTCTCGAACGTTGGCGAGCGGCCGCGACACGCGGTTCAGGTGGGTGAATGCGCGGTGGGTTCCGTGGATTTCCTCCTGGCGCTCTCGGGCGTTACGAACGCACCACTCCATCCGGGGGGGACTGCTCGGCTCCTCAACAACGGTGACGAGTTCGTCCCGGCGATGCTCGAGGCGATTCGTTCGGCACGGCATTCGATCAACTACACGACCTACATGTGGTATGACGGGCGTATGTCGGATGCGTTCTTCGACGCGCTCACGGAGGCGGCGCGGGCCGGGAGGCAGGTGCGGATCCTGGTCGATGCATTCGGCGGGATGCGCGCCCCTCGCCACCGGATCGCCGAACTCCGGGCGGCGGGCGGGATGTGGAAGGAGTTCCATGCGGCGCGGTTCGGGATGCTGATGCGCCTCCACAAGCGGACGCACCGCCGAGCCCTGGTCATCGACGGCCTGCTCGGCTTCACTGGCGGGGCGTCCATCATGGACAAGTGGCTCGGTGACGCCCGAGGCGCCGACGAGTGGCGCGACTGCATGGTGGAGGTTCGCGGAAGGCTTGCGTTGAGCCTCCAGTCCGCGTTCACGCAGCTCTGGTCTCACGAGACGGGGGAGCTGCTTTCGGGTCCCGAATTCTATCCGCGTCACGCGTACGAGGTCGAGCATGAGAGCGACGGCGAGCCGATCCGGCGGCACGTCAACTTCAATGGGTCCCCCTCCAGTGAAACGCACCCGATGCGGCAGGTCTTCTGGTTCAGCATCCAATGCGCCCGCGAGCGAGTATTCATCACGAACCCTTATTTCGTGCCTGACGATCTGCTCAAGGACGCCCTGAAGGAACGGGCGAGCGGCGGCGTGGACGTGCGCGTCCTCGTACCCAATCGGCTCAACGATCTGCCGATCATCCGGTATGCAAGCCAGAGTCACTACGAGGACCTGCTTTCGGCGGGAGTCCGGATATTCGAGTACCAGCCGACGATGATCCATCAGAAGCTGCTCGTGGCGGACGACATGTGGTCACTTGTCGGTTCGGTGAACATGGACGTCCGTTCGAAGGAGCTGAATCAGGAGAACGCGCTGGGCATGCTGGATGAGGGGTTCGCGACCGAGATGGTCGAGACGTTCTTCGCGGATCTGGAGCGCGCGGAGGAGATCGACCTGGACCGCTGGCGCCGGCGACCGTTGCGCCGGAAGGTTGTCGAGCGATTCTTTCGCCTCTTCGAGGAGCAATTCTAGGGGTGCGGCGTGTCGGACATGGGTTCTCGCGGAGGACGCGGAGGGCAAGGCGAGGGCGCGGAGGACGGCAAACGACGGGTTCTCGCGGAGCCCGCGGAGAGCGCGGAGAACCGCACGGTCACTTGAGGTCTGGACCGCGAGTTGGAAGGGGATTCAGGGGTGCCGACCGGAGCCTCCATGCCCCATCCAACAAGAGGAGAACATGGATTAACGACACCAGCCAGGGGGTCGCGCCCCTCCGCGTGCTCCGCGTGAACCCAGCAGTTGCAGTCGCGGTTCGCGGTCCTCCGCGCCCTCGCCTTCCCTCCGCGTTCTCCGCGAGACCCCATGTCCAGCGCGCCCCACACGGAATATTTCGTGCACCGGCGCGGCACCTCGTCCGCCATGCGCGGCCTCTGGCCGACCTGTGCCCGAATTCGAGGAGTCGATGACGACCGACGATGGCTTGTGGTACAAGGACGCGGTTTTCTACGAGCTCCATGTGAAGGCGTTCCAGGACGCGAATGACGACGGGACCGGGGACTTTCGCGGGTTGATCTCCCGGCTCGACTACCTTCAGGATCTGGGGATCGACTGCATCTGGCTGCTTCCGTTCTACCCGTCTCCGCTGCGGGACGACGGGTATGACATCGCCGAGTATCTTGGCGCCCATCCGAACTATGGCAACCTGGATGACGTCCAGGCGTTCCTGGACGAGGCGCACCGCCGCGGAATGCGGGTCATCGCGGACCTTGTGCTCAACCACACCTCCGACCAGCACATCTGGTTTCAACGCGCCCGCCGGGCACCCCGTGGATCGCCCGAGCGCGACTGGTACGTCTGGTCCGACACGGACGAAGAGTACCCCGAGGCGCGGATCATCTTCACCGACACGGAGCCATCGAACTGGACCTGGGATCCGGTCGCCGGCCAGTACTACTGGCACCGGTTCTTCGCCCACCAGCCCGACCTGAACTGGGACAATCCGCTGGTGAAGGAGACGATGTTCCAGGTGATGGAGTACTGGCTGGACCGGGGGCTCGATGGTTTCCGGGCGGATGCCGTTCCGTACCTGATCGAACGCCCGGGCACCAACTGCGAGAACCTGCCGGAGACGCACGCCATCCTGAAGGAATTTCGCGAGCGGCTGGATACCCGGTATCCCGGGCGGATCCTGCTCGCGGAGGCCAACCAGTGGCCGGATGATGTGCGACCCTACTTCGGGGACGGGGACGAGTTTCATATGGCGTTCCATTTCCCCCTGATGCCGCGGATCTTCATGGCCGTGCGTCAGGGGATTCGCGCCCCGATCGTGGAGATCATCGAGAAGACGCCGCCGATCCCCGACGGTTGCCAGTGGTGCATGTTTCTGCGGAACCACGACGAGCTAACGCTCGAGATGGTAACCGACGACGAGCGGGACTACATGTACCAGGAGTACGCCGCGGACCCGCGGATGCGGCTGAACCTGGGCATCCGCAGACGGCTCGCCCCGCTCATGGAGAACGATCGCCGGAAGATCGAGCTGCTGAACTCGATCCTTCTCACAATGCCGGGAACCCCGATCATCTACTACGGGGACGAGATCGGGATGGGTGACAATATCTATCTTGGTGACCGGGACGGGGTGCGCACGCCGATGCAGTGGTCGCCCGATCGGAACGCGGGCTTCTCGCGGGCCGAGCCGGAGAGGCTGTACCTGCCGGTGATCAACGATTCGGTATACGGGTTCAACGCAGTCAACGTGGACGCGCAGCGGCGGACGCCGTACTCGCAGCTGAACTCGATGAAGCGCCTCATCCAGGTCCGGAAGGAGCATGTTGCGCTGGGTCGGGGGTCGATCGAGTTCCTGCGCCCGGAGAACCCGCACGTTCTGGCCTATGTTCGGGAGTACGAAGGCGATATCGTCCTGATCATCAGCAACCTTTCGGCGAGCGCGCAGGCGGTACAGCTTGACCTGGGACGGTTCGCCGGGAGCGTTCCCCAGGAGCTTCTTGGATCAACCCAGTTCCTGCGTATCGAGTTGACTCCGTACTCGTTCACCCTGAGCCCCTACGGATTCTTCTGGTTCGCGATCCGGCCGGCGGTGATTGACGCGGGCCATCTGGGCGAGGAGGAGTTCGAGCGCGTCAGTCGCGAATGGGCGGAGGCGGACGGTGCGTTGATCGCGGATGCGGCGGTGGTGGCGGGGCTCGTGGCGGACCTGTCACCGGACTGGCTCGCGTCGCAGCGCTGGTTCCGGAGCAAGTCGCGCGAGGTCACGGCGATCGAGTGCTTCGACTCTACGCCGATCTTCCCCGACCGTGGCGCGCCGGTCCTGCTCGCGATCCTGCGCGTCACCTACTCAATCGGGGATCCCGAGTACTACCTGTTGCCGCTGTCGCTGCACCCGCCTCCGGGGATGCCCCACCTCCCCGCGGCGATCCTCACGGTAACCAGTTCGGCGCGGGAGATA
>CAZUVK010000027.1:0-650 GCA_964623785.1 uncultured Gemmatimonas sp.
GCTGGCGCTGCACCACAGCGTCGCCGCGGCGCGGGAACTCATGTGGGCCGCGGGCGTCTCCTTTCTCGTCGTGGTCGCGCCGGCGACCGGCAAGCTGCTGGGCGTGGTACTTCGGCGAAACCTTGAGAAGGGTTGCGAGTCGAGGGGACACGACCCCGAGGGATGCCCGCTCGTTCGCCATCTCAGCACGGACTTCGACTTCTGCCATGAGGGGGAGTTGGTGACCGAGATCTTCGGCGAGGCGGCGACGTCGCTGGCGGCGCGGGGGGAGGGACGGCCACCGCCGGAAGTCCGGCGTCGCAATGCCATCCCGGTGATCGTGGTGGACGAGTGGAAGGCGCCGGTGGGGCTCCTTCGACGTCCGCGCGGGTCGGTCGTGATCAACGGCCGGGGGTGACCGGGGAACTGGCGCCGGGAGTCAGAAGTCCGCGAACGACTGATCCTTGGCGGGATCGCGGGAAATGCGAGCGCCACCGCCGTCGGTGGTCCGTTACTGGCATATCTGGAAGCGCGTCGGGCCATGTGAGGCCGGCGCGCTTTCTCGTGTTTGCCCGTGATCGGGCCGGCGGAGGTAGACGACTCAGATGCAACGTGAGCTGCGGATCGCCGCGATCGGGGACATCCCCTTCGCCTTGCCGTCGAAGTGGATG
>CAZUVK010000027.1:660-22750 GCA_964623785.1 uncultured Gemmatimonas sp.
CAAGGCGAAGGGGAGTCTGCAGGGGATGTTCTCCGAGATCGACCGCGCGGCGGAGGTTCTCGTCATCTGCGGCGATCTGACCACGCACGGCGAACCGGACCAGGTGGCGGGCCTGCTCAACGAGATGAGCGGGATGAAGATCCCGGTCGTGGCGGTCCTGGGGAATCACGACTACGAATCCGATCAGGTCGAGATCATCCACGAGATTCTGAGCGAAGGCGGCGTGCGGGTCCTGGACGGGACGAACGTGGAGATCGAAGGCGTGGGGTTCGCCGGCGCGAAGGGATTCGGCGGCGGGTTCGGCCGCCGCACGCTGGGGCCGTTCGGCGAGCGCATCTACAAGGACTTCGTGCAGGCCGCGATCGACGAGGCCCTGAAACTGGAGACCGCGCTGCGCACGCTCGAGACGGAAACGCGGGTGGTCATCCTGCACTACGCGCCGATCCCCGAGACACTGGCCGGCGAGCCGCTGGAGATCTTCCCCTTCCTTGGCTCGTCTCGGTTGTTACCACCAATCGAGACCTACGGCGCGAGTGTCGTCTTCCACGGCCACGCGCACATCGGCGCGCCGGGCGCGATGAGTCCGGGAGGCGTTCCGGTCTACAACGTGGCAATGGGAGTGATGCAGAACGCCACGTCGCGGCCGTACCGGATCTGGAGCGCGCCGGCGCCGGATCGGCGGCGTCGTGTCGTCGCTGGTGAGGTGTGACCCCGGCAACGGGCAGGTGGCCGCAAAACGCACAAAGGCACAAACGCAGAGCACGCGACCGCTCGGCGTGCCAATCCATCGGCTTCCAGACTGAGGACTATCCTCGCCGCTCTTCGGAGGGGGCGGATGAGGCGTGGGTTTCTCCATCCGCGCGCGGCGGCTGTCGGAACTTGTAGATCGCGAGGCCGACGACGAGCGCGAGCAGCCCGGCGACCAGGTTCGCTCCAGTCGCGCTGGCGAGGAATACCAGGCAGATGACGAGCGCCGCCGCCGGGATCGCGTAGCCGCCGGGCAGGCGAAGCGCGCCCTCGCGGTCGCCGAACCGCCGCCGGAGCACGGGCACCGCCGCGGCCGTTCCGATGTACGTCGCGAGTCGCGCGACGATCGAGAGCATGGCGAGCTGCACGAACGTGCCCGACAGCGCCAGGATCACCGCGATCGTCGATTGGGTGATGATGGCCGCGGCGGGCGTCCGATACCGCGGATGGATCCGCGACAGGAAGGCGGGGCCGAACCCGTCGCGGGCGAGCGCGTAGAGGTAGCGCGGCCCGGCCAGCGTGGTATTGCCCATGTTCCCGCCGATCGACACGATCGCGCCGACCGTCATCACCACTCCGGCCCATCCACCGATGAAGAGCGTCGCCGCCTCGGCGAGCGCGGACTCGGACTGCGCCAGGCCCGGCAGCGTCCCCACCGCGACGAGCTGGACGAGCGTGTAGAGGATCGTGACCGACGTGATCATCGTGAGAAGCGCGAACGGCACGTCGCGCCGGGGGTTCCGGTACTCGCCCGCCGCCGCCGCCGTGTTCTCGAAGCCGGCGTAGGCGAAGAGCAATAGCAGCGCGGCCTCGCCGAGTGACCCCATCGGTGGAGCCTCGGCCACCGTGACCCGCGACCACTCCACGGCGAAGAGGCCGACCACCACGAAGAAGAGCAGCGGCAGCGTCTTGGCGATCACGAGAACGACGGCTGCGTTCGCCCCCTGCTTGACGCCGATGACGTTGACCCAGGTGAGGAGGAGGAGCGGGACGATGATGAACGCCGCGCGCCCCGCGCCCGCGCCGGCCGCCGGCCAGAGGAAGGTCGCCGCCTGCGCGAGCCCCGTCGCCAGCGCCGCGACAGACGAGATCCTCGCCAGCCAGGTCATCCACCCGACCTCGAATCCGATGAAGTCGCCGAACGCCTCGCGCGTGTAGAGGTAGCCGCTGCCGGTTTCGTCGAAATAGCTTCCGGCTTCCGCGAAGCAGAGTACGAGCAGGCCGACGGCGAGGCCGGCAAGCACCACCGCCCAGATGCTGGCGGGGCCAAGGAGCAGCGCGGCGCCAGCGGGAAGGAGATAGACCCCGCTCCCGATCACGTCGTTGATCGCGAGCCCCACCAGTTGCTTGCGCGAAACCGCGCGGATCAGCGTTGGAGTGGCCGACTCACCGGGCGGCGTCTGCCTGTCGGTCGGGTGCATCGCGGGTCGGGGAACGGGGCGGGTGTTTCGGCGTCGGCGCGCGTCGAGCGCCCGCCGGCTGTGCGGATGGACTGTAACGCCATGAAGCGTGGGGCGGAAAGGGGTGGGGGCAGAGTTCGCGCCGACTATTGACCCCGCGCGCCCGGCCGCGATAGCATTCGCGACAACCCGCGCGCGACGTCACGTTTCCTTCCCGGTCTGTCACCATCTATCCGGCGTCGCGCCGCTGTTCCTCCAAACGATCCTCGCATGCAACTCCCCAGGCTCACTCCCGGGCGGATCGCGGGCTGGCTCGTTGTCCTGGCTGTGGTGGCAATCCTGATTGCGATCCCGGATCCGCAGGAGTTTGCGCGCGCTCATGGGGCGAAACAGCGGCTCTCGATCGCGACCGGTGGGACGGGTGGGGTATGGTACCCGTACGGCGGCGGCGTCGCGCAGCTCATCACCCGGTACGTGCCCGACGTCGAGGCGACCGCGGAAGTCACGGCGGCCTCGATCGATAACCTGAAACTCCTCCAGCTCGGGCGGGTGGACCTTGCCTTCTCGATCGCCGACGCGCTCGCCGAAGCGTACCTCGGCGAGGGGATGTTCGAGGTGTTCGGCAAGGTGCCCGTCCGCACGCTCGCGGTACTCTATCCGCACCCCGTCCAGCTCGTCACCGTCGAGGGAACGGGCATCGAAAGCCTGGAAGACCTTCGCGGCCGGATCGTCTCGATCGGTGCGCCCGGCAGCGGGACGGAGCTGCTGGCGATCCGCTCGCTGGAGGCGGGCGGGATCAGCGTCGCGACCGATATCCGGGCGCAGGGGCTGAGCGTCGCGGAGTCGGTCAACGCGCTACGCGACGGCAAGATCGACGCGTTCTTCTGGAACAGCGGGCTCCCGGCCGGCGCCGTCCTCGACCTCGCGACGAGCCCCGGTCGGAAGATGAAGATGCTCCCGACCGACCACATCCTGCCGGAAATGCAACGTCTGTGGGGCGAACAGACGTACTTCCTCTCCGAAGTCCCGATGGAGACGTATCCGGGGATGACCGAGGACGTACCCACGGTTGGCGTCGCCGCGATCCTGGTGGTGGCGGAAGACCTCGACGAGGATCTGGCCTACCAGATCACGCGGGCGATGTTCGAGCACCAGCCGGAACTTCTGGCGATCCACCCCTCGGCGGAGCACCTGGTGCCCGAGAGTGCGGTGCAGGGCTCGCCCGCGCCGTTCCACCCGGGCGCGATCCGGTACTATCGCGAGGTGGGCGCATGGCCGCAGTGACCGTGGGCGAGCCGCTCACCGAGTCCGGGGCCGAGCGCGCGCCGGCAGCGGATCGGATCGTCGACGAGATGGGACCGCCCGGCCGGATACCGCCCGGCGGAGGGCCGGTCCGGTGGTTGATCGGCGCCCTCGCGGTCGGCCTCTCGTTGTACTCGCTCTGGTGGGTCCTCTCGATCGTGCCGCCGCAGCCATACCGGCTGAGTTTCCTTCTGCTGGTGCTCGTCCTCACCTTCCTCGTCTATCCCGCGGGCGGCCGACCCCGACCGGGCCTGCTCGACGCCACGCTAGCGATCGCCGCGGCCGTCGCCCTCGCCTGGCCGCTCTTCGACTTCGGCGAGTTTGTGTACCGCGCCGCGACGCCGACCCGGGTCGACCTCGTTCTCGGTGCGGTGACGATCGCGCTCGTCCTGGAGGCGACGCGCCGCACGGTCGGGTGGATCCTGCCGGCGACCGCCGTCGGGTTCCTCCTGTACGCGTACTGGGGGCCGCTCTTCGAGCTGGTCGGGCTCGATGTGATCGCGCATCGAGGATACGACCCGATCCGGCTGATCGGGTCGCTCTACATGACGCTGGAAGGGATCTTCGGCGTGCCGCTGGACGTGGCCGCAACGTACATCATCCTCTTCACGCTCTATGGGGCGGTGCTGGAGGCGTCGGGCGCGGGCAAGTTCTTCATCGACTGGACGATGGCGGCGCTCGGGCGGTCGGGGACGGGCGCGGGGCCGGGGCGGACGGTGACCGCCGCGGGGTTCCTCCTCGGTACCGTATCCGGCAGCGGTGTGGCGACAACGGTGACGCTCGGGTCGGTGTCGTGGCCGCTGCTCCGGCGGTCCGGCTTCTCACCGGAGGTCGCCGGCGGGATCCTCGCGGCGGGCGGGATCGGCGCGATCCTCTCGCCGCCGACGCTCGGTGCGGCCGCGTTCCTCATCGCGGAGTTCCTGGAGATTCCTTACCTCCAGGTGCTCGTGATGGCCACGATCCCGACGCTCCTCTACTACCTCTCCGCGCTGTTGATGATCGAGGCGGACTCCCGGCGACTCGGGACGAAGCCGGTGAAGGTCGAGACCGCGGGGGTATGGGAGCTGACGAGGCGCTACGGCTACCACTTCCTCTCCCTCGGCGTGATCGTTGTCCTGATGGCGATCGGATTGACGCCGTTCCGGGCGGTGTTCTGGGCGATCGTGCTCGCGGTGGCGATGAGCTACATCCGGCGGGAGACGGCGCTGACGCCGCGCCGTCTGGTCGGGGCGCTGGAGTCAGGGGGGATCAGCGTGCTCTCGGTAGCGGCGACGACGGCGACGGCGGGGATCATCGTCGGGGTGGTGACGTTGACGGGGCTCGGGCTGAAGCTCTCCGGCATCATCGTCGCCCTCGCGGCCGGGTCGCTCTTCCTCACCGTCGTCTACGCTGCGCTCGCGGTATGGATCCTCGGGCTCGCGGTCCCCGTCACCGCCTCGTACATCATCGCCGCCGTCGTGATCGCGCCGGCGCTGATTCAGGTGGGCGTGCCGCCCGTCGCGGCGCATATGTTCATCTTCTACTACGCCGTGCTCTCGGAGGTTAGCCCGCCGACCGCGCTCTCCGCGTTCGCGGCGGCCGCGATCACCGGGGCGAACCCCTTCCGGACGATGATGTTGACGTGGAAGTACACCCTTCCCGCGTTCCTCGTCCCCTTCGTCTTCACCCTCAGCCCGTCGGGCCTGGGCCTCCTGATGCAGGCGCCGCTGCCGGTCGTGCTCCGGACGACGCTCACCGCGGCGATCGGGATCGTGGCGCTGGCGATCGGGTTGGGGGGGTGGCTCCGTGGACCCGCGGTGATGCCCGAACGGGCGGTCGCGACGTTTGCGGGCGCACTTCTCTTCTACGCGCACCCCATCGCCGACCTGGTCGGCATATCCCTTCTCGCCGTGGTGATAGCGGCCCATCTCATCCGGACGCGGGCGGTCGAGGGTCGCCAGAACACGGCTCCGTCCCTGGAACCCTGATCCAGGCCGCAGATCCGACAGGCATCCCGTCGCGCCCCACTTCACCCCGCTTCTCCGGCTCCATACTTGCAGCGATTCTGGCCGATCCTCGCCCGGCTCGAGATCCACCGCTCGGGCACAGTCTACCAGAGTCGTGAGGCCGATCCCCAATGAAGCAGATTCGTATGTGTTTTGTCATAGCGTTCGCCGGTGTCTCCGCATGCTCGCTGCCATTCCAGCAGTCCACTGTCGAGGCGAAGGTGGAATGCGACCGGCTGTCGGCGCGGGCGATCGAGACGACCTCGCTCGAGGAGGCCCGTGATCTGGCCACCGCCGCCGCTCGCTGCTACTCGGACGCGCGGTAGGTTGAAGCGCGCAACGCGGCCATCCACCAGTTCGACAATGACCTTTGAGACAATGAGGGGACGGCGCGGGATGGCCGTCCCCACTCTCGTGTTTGCCCTGCTCGCCACACTCGCGGGATGCGGGGAGGATACCCGTTTGCCGGACGCCGACCCACCCGCCACCGCGAATCCGCCGGGCGCACCGGCGAGCCCACCTCTCGCGGGGAACGACCGGCTCCCGGTCCCGTACATCGAACGGGGTGGATGTCCCTTCGAGTGCTGCGTGTACGGGCAGTGGGAGACCGTGACCGATGTGTCGGTATTCGCCGCGGAGGGCGATACATCGACCGTCGCCTTCGTCCTGCCGGCCGGGCGAAGGTTCACGGCGGAGACGGGAAACGTGCACGTGGTGCAGCCCGGACTCGCGATCGTGAGCGACACGATCACGCTCGCCTCAGGTGCGCCGGGGGGCGCCGCGACGCGGCTGGAGCCGGGCGACACCGTCCGCGTGCTCGGCCACCAGGGCGAGGGGGTCTACGAGTTCTGGCGGGACGGGACGACCTTCAGTGGAGAGGCGTTCTGGACGATGATGCCGCTCTCGGGACGGCCGGCGGCGGGTCGCATCGTGAGCGAACCGATCACCGAGTGGTGGGTGCGAGTCGCCGACGCCGATGGCGGAAGCGGCTGGATCGAGATGGGACGCGCGGGTCAGGGGATACGGGGAAACGACGCATGCGCGTGACGTGGGGAGCCACCATCGCCCTCCGCACGAGCCAGCCCCCGCGCGCCGGAACTCAGCAGTAGCCCGACGTGGGGCCTATGTCGGGTCTTGGCTCCGGCGCATGCACGAGCGACCGGTAGAGGTCATCGAGGACGGCGCCGAGATCTTCTCCGATCCCCTCGTGGACGGGCGATGGCTGGAGCAGATCCGATCGCGGCGAGCTGAGCCAGTGGAAGCGCTCCGGGCGGGAGAGCAGCGCGATGGCGCCAGCGGCCGGATCGCCGTCGCATATCTCCTGATAACACTTCAGATAGCGGGCGAGCAGGTCGACGTCCGCGCCCGGCGCCACGGCGTAGAGCTTCGCCGGCTCCAGGATCGCCCGCATCGCCAGGTACTCCGCCGTCCTGGAGTGGACAACCACCCCGACGTTCGTGAACTCACCACGATAGACGTGCGGTACCGCCCGCAGGATCGCGAACTGGTATTCGACCCATGGTCGCGTTTCGCTCACCGTCGTACCTCCAGCCGTCGCTTCGGGTCTGTCTCCAGGGCGGCGCGCGCCCGCACAGCTTCGGCAACGAAGTCGCGCGGCGACTCGAGGCGCTCGGTCAGGTACGCCAGATAGCGCTCGCGCGCCCGGGTCGGCTCGTCGCCATCGTTGGCGTCGTCGCGATCCTCACCGCCAGGTTCATCAACGAGCAGATCGTCCGGTACACTCCCGAGGACCGACGCGAGCACGTCGGTGGTGAGTCGCTCCGCGAGTGTCACGTCCAGATCCTCGAGCTTCGATGCCGAGCCGAGCAGGACGTGGTCCTTGATCAGCGGGAAGGGTGTGCGAGTCCGGTCGCTGTCGACGCGGTCCCAGTCGTGATGCGCGTAGAGCGCCGCGCCGTGGTCGATCAGCCAGGGCCGTCGTTCCCAGACCATCAGGTTCGGGTTGCGGTGGGTGCGGTCCGGGTTGGTCACGAACGCGTCGAGCCACACGAGTCGGGTCGCGAAGTCGGCGTCGACCAGCTCGCCAGCGGCGGACAGCGCGAAGTTGAACGCGCCATCCAGGTAGCGAAGCCCGACGTTCGTGCCGTGGCTGGCGCGCAGCAGGTCCTGGATCTCCGGGTCCGCCTCACTCCTGCCGAACGCTGCATGCACATTGACCAGGGCCAGGTCGGGTGTCGGAAGGCCAAGGTGGCGGGCCAGAAGCGTGACAATCACCTCGGCCACGAGCGCCTTGGGGCCCTGTCCCGCCCCGCGGAACTTGACGACGAAGAGGCCGGCGTCCGTGTCCACCACGGCTGGGAGTGACCCGCCCTCGCGCAGAGGCTGGACGTAACGGAGTGCCGTGAGCGTTCTCGGCGGTCGCATGCGGGGTTCGTGAGATCGGGTTTCCTCGGGATTCCGGACGTGGCGTGCTTCCCGTCCGGCGCGCCACAAGGTTAGCCGATCCGCGAGCGTCGGGCTACCCGGATGCCTCCCGTTCGTCGTCTTTGACGACACGGGCGAGACCCGGTCGAACCGGATCGCCAGAGCGATGGAGATGCTGATCGAGGGGAGGAAGGCGAAGTAGCGCCGCCGGCGCCGAGCCTCGCCTTCCGGGCGCTGGCTACCAGCGCGAAGTAAACGGTACCGAAATCACCACGGACACCGGTACCCGCCGCCCCTCGCTACGCGCGGGCGTGAAGAGGGCGACGTCATTGAACACCGCCAGGGCGATATCGTCGACCACGACCGATCCGCTGGATGCGCTGACGGCCGTCCACTCGACGGCGCCGCGCTCGTCGATCCACATCGCGATGCTGACGTATCCGTTGTGGTCGAGTCCGTCGTGGACCGGGTTATACCGCCGGCGCAGGAAGCTCTGGAGGACGGTTGGGTTGCGGATTACTGGCAGTACGACTGGCGGCCCCACGAACGCGAGCCTCGGCGTCAGGGGGATGACCTCCTGGAGATCCAGCGGCGGGGTTGGGGGTGGGATCGCGTGGTCGGTCGACTGGGGCCGGAGAGGAGTGCTCATCCGCGGGCTCGGCAGACCGAAGATCTCGATCAGTGCCGCGAGGTCGGCATCCGCGTCGCCGCCCTCACCCTCCTGGATTTCGATTTCGAGGTTGACGATCTCGACCTGGGGCGTCGCCGATATCGCTTCGTCGCCAGCGCCGAGTTGACCACCGACCGAAATCAGCGGGTCGATCTGCACGAACCGGAGGGCCGACGGAGCCCTGCGTGCGACGATCTCCCAGTTGGGAATCACGATGAATACTACGAGGTGTACCACCGCGGCGATGATCGTCGAGAACAGCACCCACGAACTCCAACCCGTCTTCCACCCGCGATTGCCCATGCGGGATTCAGGGACCCGCGAACCCACCAACGGCAGCCACGAACTCATACCGCCCCCTCTGCGAAACGGCTCATGCGGGAGGCGAAGCCACGGAGGTGAGGTTCGTCCCGACGCAACTGCTTCACGCCGATTGGAGCTATCGAACAGCTGTCAGGGTGCAACTCACGTTCCGCGCCAATGCTGGCCGCGGTGTGTGGCGAGCTTCTCTCTTTGCTACCGCTGGATTGATGAGACCGGTGGGGTGGGCTGGACCTGCGCCGCACGGCCCCTGAGGAGGAGCTTGTGGACTATTTCGAGTCACGTCAAGGCCGGCGTGTCGCGTCCCGGCCTCCGCGCCCGCGCCTCGGTGCGTCAGACTCCGCCGTCAGGCGGTCCCGGCCGCGCACCTTGACCGGGGCCCGCGCTCGTCCGCGCCGACCGATTCGGCGCGGAGAAGTGTGTCACGCCGCGCGATCCGCCGATCTCTGGTTTGACACGTCCGTCTCGAGCGGCGCCCGCTCAGACACATAGCGGAGGTAGGCGTCGATCTCCGGGGATCTCTCGGGAAGCGTCGCCGCCGGCGTCATCAGGAGCTTCAGGAAACCCGCGTATGCGTCCGCGGACATGCTTCCTTTCTCGAACTCTCGATTGATTCTCTTCATGGTCATGCTTCCTTCCGTGGGTGCCGCGCCTGGTATGGGGCGCTTCCGGCCAGACCCGCCCGGGATTGTCGCGCATACAGGGGGCAACCCGCGTGCCCGGTTTTGCGGCGCGTTCGGTTGATCCACGTAACTACCTATGGAGTATCGCGTTATGTTACACGGCGCAAACAACCGATGTGCCTTGGGATCGGCGACTCCGTCCTCCGGGGCGGACGGAGTCGCCGATCCCGGAGGACGAAGAAAGTGCCGGATCGTCCGGTCGATGGGGAAAATGCTGCCGGTGTGACGGGATTCTCAGGGGGTGAGACGGGCGGGGCCAATGGCCACAGGAAGCACGAAGTGGCGCAGAGTCGAAGCTCGATACAAGAAGGCGACGTGATGAGGGTAGACTTCAGACACGCAGCACTATACAGGGGGGGCGTGACCGCACCCGGCGACCCAGGGCCGTACGCCCGAGGAGCCGAACCAGAGACGGGCAATGACCTCGACCTGAGCGGCTTCGATAGCTACCGCGGCGGCGTACCCCGGCGCTGGCTCACCGGACCAGACCGTCCAGCCCGCGGCGGCGTCCGCGGAGCCTTCGATCTCCAGGATCGCGGGCACTTCGTCCGCGGCGACGGCGACCGCGAAATGGCTGAACCCGAGGCTGATGCCACCACCGAGCGCCTTCACGTACGCTTCCTTGCGCGTCCAGCAGCAGAAGAACGCGTCGAGGCGGCGGTTCTCCGGGACCCCGCCGATCGCGGTGCATTCGCTCGGCGCGAAGTAGCGGTCGGCGATCTGTTCGAAACCCGGAACCGGTCGGAACGCCTCGACATCGGCCCCGACGCGATGTCCCACGGCGACGGCGATGAGCACCCATTCCCCCGAATGCGACACGCTGAACGAGATGGGGGGATGGTGCTCGCCCATGTCCAGCGCGGGCTTACCCTTGTCGCCATAGCGGAAACCGAGACTCGCGGGATGGACTCCCAGCTGTGCTCCGAGAATGGCGCGCAGGCCGCCGCGGGCGATGATCGCGCGGTGCCGATCAGGCGAATGTCGAAGCCGCTCGACGCGGGCGATCTCGTCGGCCGACAGGTACCCGCGCAGTTCCGCGAGTGGTCGCGGCGGGTCGGAAAGTGTCATCCCCCAGACTTGAAGCTCGTTCCCGGCGGGCGGTGCCTGTGGCAGTTCGACTTCCGCCGTTCGATACGACTTGACGTGTTTGCTGGTCATGACGTTGTATACCGCTCGCGGCCAGGATGGATCGCTTCGACGGGGGAAACCTCCACATCCATGCACCAGAGAGGGCCATGATGGGTCCGAGCGGCGGGACGGTGACTGATTCCGTTGAGTTTCGCGGTTGCCGGATCAGCTATCAGCGGAGAGGGGAAGGACCGCCCGTCCTGATGATCCAGGGCGTGGGGGTCCACGGCGACGGTTGGTTGCCACAGGTGGAGGGTCTCCGACGGCGTTTCGATTGCCTGACCTTCGACAACCGCGGAATGGGCGAGAGTCAGCCGCCCGCCGGAGAGATCACGATCGAGTCGATGACTCAGGACGCGCTGGCGCTGATGGACAGACTCGGTTGGGAATCCGCCCACATGCTTGGCCACTCGATGGGCGGCTTGATCGCCCAGCGCCTCGCGCTTACGGCGCCCGAGCGAGTACGGAGCCTGGCGCTCCTCTGCACCGTTTCGCGCGGGAGCGACGCAACCTCCCTGAAGGGCAGGATGCTCTGGCTGGGAATCGGTTCGAGCGTGGGCCCGCGCGCGATGAGGCGACGGGTGTTCCTGAGGATCGTCATGCCGCCGTCCGTGCTCGCGGACGCCGACGAACCGGCGCTGGCGGCCCGGCTGGCTCCGATCTTCGGTCACGACCTCGCCGACCGCGCGCCCGTCACCATGAAGCAGCTCGCCGCCCTCCGCGCCTACGACTCGACACCGCGGCTGCCGGAACTGGCGCGCTTCCCGACGCTCGTCGTCAGCGCGGAGCACGATCCGATCGCGCCGCCAGCCCGGGGGCGTGCGCTCGCGGCCGGCATCTCCGGGGCGCGCTTCGTCGAGTTCGCCGATTCCGCGCACGGCGTGACGATCCAGCGCGCCGACGAGGTCAACGCGCTGCTCACGGAGCACTTCCTGGAGGCGGAGCGGCGCCGGGGCGGCCCGGCCTGACCCCTACCGGGTCGGCCGCTCATCCCCCTACTCGTCGTTGATCGTGACGAACTCGAGGAGGGCCTCACGGTACTTCATCGGCATCGTTCCGCCGACGCCGATCGCGGACATATGGTTCTCGCCCGGCAGGATCACTCCGCGGAAGTCACGGAGTTCCCGCCACATCCGGTGGGTCCGGCTGTACGGATTGTCGAACTCGCCGTTGATGGCGAGGACGGGCACCGCGACGCTCTTCAGGTCGATCGCCGGCGCGGGTGCCGGCGTCGCCGCGGTCGCGCCGCCGGTCGCCGTCGTGGTCCGTGCCGCCGCGCTTGCCCGCAGGTTGTCGAACGCCGCCGCCTGCGCCCCCTCGGGCGTCGGCATTACAGGATCCAGCTCCGCCGCGCGGGCGCGCATCGTGGGATCGGTCTCGGCGATCCCCGACCCGCCGAACGACGCGGTGATGAACCGCTCGGGGTCCGTGGCCAGCAACCGCCCCGTGAGGCCGCCGCCCATCGAATAGCCGTGGATGTGCGCCTTCTCGATCCCCAGATGATCCATCAACTCGGTCACGTCTTCCGCGCGGCCCGTCCCGTTCGGTTCCGGCCTGTCGCTCTGCCCGTGGTTCCGGTTGTCGAGTGCAACGACGCGATGGTTCCGCGCCAGGTCGCCCATGACACCGGTCCCGATCCACATCCGCCGGGCGCTGTCGGTATAACCATGAATCAGCACGACCCAGCTCCCGCTTTCGCCCTGCGTGTAATAGTGGATCTTCACGCCGTCGGAAGCCGTGAAGAAGGCGCTTTCGGGCTCCGCCTGCGACCACGCGGGAGTCGCGAACACCAGCAGAACCGCGATCAGTGACGCGGCGGTACGGACGATGAGACGCATGTGATCCTCGATGGTCACGGGGAAGTGTGGGTGCTCCGCGCATCCCCCATACTTCCGGTCTTCGCGCTCGCAGTCAAGGCCGCGGGAGAGCGAGGCACTGGCACCCCGCTTGAAGTCGCAATAACATGCGTTGTTCGTCAGGTGGAGCGCGTGACCCGCTCCGTCGCTGATGTACCGTGCCCTCCCGGCGCGCCCGACATACGGTCCGAGTTCTCCTCGGGAGGTCGTATCCGTTCCCCGCTCACGAAGACCCTGCTCATGAACCGGTACTCTCGTGTTCTCACGCTCGGCATCCTGATCCTGGCAAGTGGCTGTTCGCTGGTGACTTCGGGGCGGTCCCCGGAGCAGGCCCAGCCGCCGCGGACGGCGAGTGGCCCGCCGACCGGCGGGTCGGGCGGGGCCGCGCGTGGAATCGCGGAACTCACGGCCTCCAGCCACCGTCACGAAGGCCTCTTCCCGATCTACCAGGACACGGTGACGGGGGCGACCCGGATGGTCATCCGCCAGGACCAGATCGACCAGGAGTTCATCTACTGGACGTATACGGTCGATGGGGTCACCGACGCGAACCACTTCCGTGGCGCGTTCGGCGACAACAAGGTCTTCAAGGTGGAGAAGGACTTCAACCGGATCGCGTTCGTGGTGCAGCCGACGCACCTCTACTTCGACCCGGCGAGCCCGCTCGCTCGCGCGGCGAACGCGAACGTGAGCACGTCCATCATGGGGGTCGCGCGGGTCGTCGCGACGGATGAAGCGACGGGCGAGTACCTGATCGAGGCCGACGACCTCTTCCTGAACGAGACCTTCCGGCAGGTCCGACCGGTCGCGCCACCGAACGCCAGGCCCGGTGAAACCTTCTCGCTCGGGCGGCTGAGCCGGCCGAAGTCGCTGGTCAGCGCGATCCGCGGATACCCGCTGAACACCGACGTCGTTGTGGACTACGTCTACGAGAACGAGGCGCCGACGAACGGCGGCGGGGACGGCGTGGTCGAAGCGCGCAACGTGACGATCCGTGTCCAGCACTCGCTGATCGCGATGCCGGAGAACGACTACGAGCCACGCCTCGAAGACCCCCGGATCGGGTACTTCACCGGCCGCCAGACGGACATGATCTCGGCGGATCCCGCGCCGTACCGCGACGTCATCCACCGGTGGCATCTGGTGAAGCGGGACCCCTCGGCCGCGATCTCCGAGCCGGTCGAGCCGATCGTCTGGTGGATCGAGAACACCACGCCATACGAGCTGCGCGACCTGATCCGTGACGCCGCGTTGTCGTGGAACACCGCGTTCGAGCGGGCCGGGTTCCGGAACGCGATCGAGGTGCGCCAGCAGCCCGACGACGCGGATTGGGACGCCGGCGACATCCGCTACAACGTGCTGCGCTGGACATCATCCCCGAATCCCCCGTTCGGCGGGTACGGGCCGAGCTTCACCAATCCGCGCACCGGTCAGATCCTCGGCGCCGACGTGATGCTGGAATGGACGGCGATCACCGGCCGACTGCGTCAGGAGGCGATCTTCGAGGCAGTCGCGCTGCCCTCGTTCGGCGCGGACACGCTGGACGACCATGACTACTCGTCCCACTACTGCAATCTGGGCGAGCAGCTTCAGCACACGATGCTCTTCGGGCAGCAGGCACTCCTCGGTCTGGGCGCCACTGAGGAGCAGATGACGGAGATGACCCGGCAGTACCTTTACTACCTGATCATCCACGAGATCGGACACACGCTCGGTCTGAACCACAACATGATGGCGACCCAGGCGCTGAGCCTGGAGGACCTCCAGCAGCCGGGGAAGGGTGTGTCGGGATCGATCATGGAGTACCCGAGCGTGAACGTGGCGCTGCCGGGCCAGAACCAGGGCGACTACTACGACCACATGCCGCAGCCGTACGACCTGTGGGCGATCGAGTGGGGGTACACGCCTTCGCTCGCCGATCCGGTCGCGGAGGCGGCGCGGCTGGAGGCGCTGGCGGCCCGGTCGACGGAGAAGGCGCTTGCCTTCGGCAACGACGCGGACGACATGCGGAACCCGGGGAAGGCGATCGATCCGCGGGTCAACATCTACGATCTCTCGGATGATGGAATCCAGTGGGCCGCCGACCGGATCACGTTGACCACGCAGCTGGTGGGCACGATCCGCGACCGGTTCGAGCAGAGCGGCGACGACTTTCACTCGATGCGCAACGCGTACCTCGTCCTGACCGGCCAGCAGGCGACCGCGCTGACAACGGTCTCGCGCTACATCGGCGGCGTGTACCGGAACCGCGCGATGGTCGGGCAGGAGGGCGCAACCCAGCCGTACACGCCGGTCTCGCGGGAGGACCAGGAACGGGCGATGGATGTGCTCGCGCGCCATGCCTTCGCGCCGGACGCGTGGGACTCGCCGGACGGTGTCGTCGGCCACCTGATGATGCGCCGCCGCGGCTTCGACTTCCAGAGCGGGACCGAGGACCCGAAGATCCACGAACGCGTGCTCAACGCACAGCGCGGGATCCTCGCGCACCTGCTGCATCCCCGGACGATGCAGCGGATCACCGACAGCCGCCTCTACGGGAACACCTACACCGTGGCGCAGATGGTGACCGACCTGACCGACGCGATCTTCGAGTCGGACCGGAACGGGAACGTGAACACCTTCCGCCAGAACATCCAGGTCGAGTTCGTGAACAACCTGGTGTCTACGTACGGATCGAACGCGCACGACAACCTCTCGCAGTCGGCGGCGCTGTACAATCTGCGGCGGATCGAGACGATGCTGGCCGCGAAGCGGGGTGGGAACCTGGAGACGCAGGCCCACACGCAGCACGTACTGCATACGGTGCGGAAGGCGCTCGAGGTCGGATGAGGGCCGCCCTGATGATGGACCTGTGGGGGTCGGAGGATGGCCCGTCGTGGCGGCGCGCGCTGGATGCGTACGACGAGGTGGTCGGCCGACAGGGCGTCGAGAAGTTGCCCGTGCTCGACCGGTGGTATCGTGACGAGCTTCCGGCCGCGATCGTGGGGCGGACTCCCCCGGCGGTAACGCACGAGGAGCTGGTGAAGCTGACCGAGTGGAAGATGGCGCGCGGCGTCTGGCGCGCCCGGAACCTCGTGCTCGTGCGGGGGAACGACGTCGACCTCGTGGCGAGTACGAGCATCGAGGCGCTGGCGGAGATCCCGCACCCCACGCGCCCGATATCGATCCTCGCGCGGCTCGCCGGGGTCGGGCCGGCGACGGCATCCGCGGTCGCTTCGGCCGCCGCCCCCGCGATCTATCCCTTCTTCGATGAGCTGGTGGCGGCGCAGATCCCGGGGCTGGGGCCGGTCGCGTTCACGATGTCGTACTACGGGAAGTACGCGGCGGAGCTGAGGAAACGGGCGAGCGCGCTCGGGACGGGCTGGACGCCAACGATGGCGGAGCGCGCGCTCTGGTCGAATGCGGGCGGCAAGGCGGGGCTCGCGGCGGGGGCGTGATCGGGGGTCACCCCTCTCGCTGGCGTCTCCTACCGGATCACGAGATTCCGTCCCGCGTTCTTCGCCTCGTAGAGCTTGTGGTCCGCGGCATTGACCAGGGCGCTTCGGGTGAGTCCCGCCCGCATCTCCGCGACGCCGGCGCTCATCGATACGGAAATCCCCTCGCCCAGATCCGACCAGTCCGCGCCCGCCACGGCGTGCCGCAGTTGCTCGCAGATGTCAGAAACGGTCACGCCGTCGGCCTCCGGAAAGCAGAGCAGGAACTCCTCCCCCCCGTACCGAGCGACGACATCGGTCTGCCGGCACCGCGCGGCCAGGATGTTCGCGACGCGCTGGAGGACCTGGTCGCCCACCTCGTGGGACTGGAAGTCGTTGATCCGCTTGAAGTGGTCCAGGTCGATCAGCGCGATCGAGAACTCGCGGCGATACCGGTGGAATTCCTCGATCCGTCCGTCGAGATAGCTATCCGCGAAGCGTCGATTGTGCAGCCCGGTGAGCTGGTCACGCGTCGCGAGCTTCTCCAGTTCAGCGGTCTTCCGCAGCAGCACGCGCGTGCGTTCCTCGACGATGGCCTCGAGCTGTACCCGCATCCGCGCGAACTGACGCAGCATCACCATCCCCGCGCTGATCACGAGAAGCAGAAGGACCGTGACCGGTGGCTCCATCCGGTTGAAGACGATCGCGACGAGTATCGCGACGAGGCCTGATCCGGACTCCAGCGTGAAGACAAACTGACTGAGGTGCACTCCGCGCCCATCGCGCAGATGGACGTGGATGCCCATCCCCAACTCGTTGACCGCCTGCATGCTGAGAATGAGCAGCGAGAGCAGGATGATCGCCTTCAGGTCGAGCCGCATCAGCGGAATCTCTCCACCGAGGAACTGGTAGAGCCATCCGCAGAGCAGCACCATCAACGCCATCAGGCCGGCGTTGTTCAGCGAAGCCGTGAGGACTGACCATCGGTCCACGCCGCGCCTGAGCCGCCCGAGCGGGAAGATCATCGACGCGAGCCCGACCACCCACGCGGCGTCCACCGGTCCGAGCACCAGGATACTCGCGAGCTGCGCCACGCGGTCGAAGGAGACGTAGCCGACCTTGGGATGGTCGTAGCCCGCCTGGATCGTGAAGAGGCCGTACACCAGGAAGAAGACCGCGACCAGCGGCGAGTGCGACGGGAGGGGACCACCGGTCCACGCGAGCGAGAGCGAAATCGCGACGACCGCCACGGCGAACAACCCCGCCGAGTAGATCAACTCGGGGCGGCGGCTGAATTTCGAGCCGGATTCGTCTCGTGTGCCCGGCGCATGGGCCGGTGTGGTTCCCGGATACAAGTTGCCCTCGAGCGCTGGCCCGCGCGTGTCGAATCGTCCGTCGGTGCTGGTACGCCCGACGAGAGCGCACGGTGCTGCCTTCCGCCGGGTCCGGTGCCACTCGGAACCCGCCAGGTGGGCACGCCGCGGCCCGCATACCGTGAATATCGACCTCTCAGCAATGGACAATGATCAATGAACAATGATCAATGGTTCACGACGCGAGATCCGTCGACGGTGTGTTGGGGGGACCGGGTTCACGCGAATGGTGGCCGAGTGGGATACCACAAGCCGACGATCGCGCCACGCGGGATCCCCGCCGAACCCATCAGCTTCGCCGGAACCCTGCTCTCTCCGAAACCCTGTTCTTTGTCCATTGATCATTGTTCATTGTCCATTGTCCATTGATCGTTTTCTCGAGTCATAGGGGGTCTGGCCGTGAAACTCACGAGCGATTCCTTTCCCGACGGCGGGCCCATCCCCGACCGCTTCGCCCTCGGCACACCGCATCCGGAACACCACGTGACGTTCAGCGAGAACGTCAACCCTCACCTGGCGTGGACGGATCCGCCGCCCGGGACCCGTTCCTTCGCGCTGATCTGCCACGACCGCGATGTTCCGACCGTCGGCGACGACGTGAACCAGAACGACCGGACCGTGCCCCATGACCTGCCGCGCGCGGACTTCTTCCACTGGGTGCTCGTGGACATTCCGCCCGACGTGCGCGAGATCCCCGAGGGCGCGGTCTCGAACGGCGTGATCGCCCGCGGAAAGCCGGCCGAGTCAGGCCCGTTCGGCCGCATGGGCCGGAACGATTACACGGGTTGGTTCAGCGGCGACGAGCAGATGGAGGGTGCCTACCACGGCTATGACGGCCCCGGACCGCCCTGGAACGACGAGCGGCTTCACCACTACCACTTCACGCTCCACGCCCTCGATACGGACCGACTCGATCTGCCGGAGGGTTTCGAAGGCGAGGACGCCCGCCGAGCGATCGAGGGCCACGTACTCGCGACCGCCGAGTGGCTTGGGACCTACTCGCTGAACCCGGACGTGAGAGCCTCCTGACCTTCAACCGTCCCCTCAACAGGAGCGGGTACGTGCGCAGAATCATGGCTATTCCGGCGATGGCGCTGATCGGCTGCGCCGGCATGCAGGGGATGGAACCCTCCAGTGCTGATCTCGAGACGGCACGGCGGGTCCTGACGGCCGTCCCGTTGATGGACGGCCACAACGATCTGCCCTGGGCGATGCGCGGGGTCGCGAACGGGCCTGGCGGAATCGAGGCCTACGGGCTCCTCGGCCGCAGCGATGGCCACACCGACATCCCCCGGTTGCGGCAGGGGATGGTCGGCGCGCAGTTCTGGTCCGTCTACGTGCCCTCTCGCGCCGTCGAGACCGGCGCGGCGCGGATGCAGCGGGAGCAGATCGACATCGCGAAGCGGCTCTTCGCGATGTATCCGGAGGTATTCCGGGAGACGCTGACGTCGGCGGAGGTCATCCCCGCCTTCCGCGACGGCCGCACCGCGTCCGTGATGGGGATGGAGGGCGGCCATGTGATCGAGAACTCGCTCGACACGCTGCGCGAGTTCTACGATCTCGGTGCGCGGTACCTGACGCTTACCCACTCCGAGAACACGGCCTGGGCGGACGCGGCGACCGGGCTGCCCGAGCACGGCGGGCTGACGGCGTTCGGGCGGGAGGTGGTTCGGGAGATGAACCGCCTGGGTATGCTGGTCGACCTCTCGCACGTGGCCGCATCCACCATGCATGACGCGCTCGACGTCTCCGAGGCGCCCGTCATCTTCTCGCACTCCTCCGCACGTGGCGTCACGGACGTACCACGCAACGTTCCCGACGACGTCCTGCGCCGCATGCCGGAGAACGGCGGCGTAGTGATGGCGACGTTCGTGCCGGCGTTCATCAACCTCGAGGTCGCCGAGTGGGGCCGGATCCCCGCCAACGAGCGGAGCGGCCGCCCCGGCCCGCGCGCCACGATCGACGACCTCGTGCGGCACATCGAACACATCCGCGACGTGGCCGGCGTCGACCACGTCGGCATCGGCGCCGACTACGACGGGATCGCGGAACTTCCCGTCGGGCTGCCAGACGTGTCCAGCTACCCGATCCTCTTCGCCGAACTCGCGCGCCGCGGCTGGAGCGACGAGGACCTCAGCAAGCTGGCGAGCGGGAACGTATTGCGCGCGTGGGCCGCCGCAGAGGCCGTCGCGGCTCGGCTCCAGCGCGAACGCGGTCCATCCACCGCCACCATCGAGGAGCTCGACGAAGTGGTGCCGCGTTGAGGGTTCCGTGTGAATGGGGGATGACTCACCGCGAAGAACGCAAAGAACGATAAGTCATTGTTTTATTATTGGTTATGACGTCGGTGCCAGCGCGAAGAACCCCCTCATGGAACGCACAAAAGAGCAAAGGCCGACCTGATCTGTCGGCCCTCGCCCTAAGACACCGCAGACGTTATCGGTCGATATCCAAACCGAATCACGCTACCTTAAGGTGCCCCCCATCCCGTCTATCCCGTCTATCCCGTCCATCCTGTCTCTAGTCGAACGACGCCCGCCCCGGCGAGCATGTCGGCCACTGCGCCGGCTGGCCACCCGGCCCGGGCGCCAGCACCCGTCGCTCCCGCGACACCCGCTCCGGATCCTCCGACGCAAGGTACACGAGCATCGCCGTAAGAACCGCGTTCGCGCGGATCTCCTCCATGACGACCTTGTCGTAGGTGTCACGGTTGGTGTGCCACGTGTGCGTCCCGTAGCTCCAGTCGATCGAGCTCAGGTTGAACGCGGGGGCGCCGAAGCAGATGAACGAGGCGTTGTCGGTGCCGCCCGATCCGGGCGATCCCGGGAGGAGGAGATCGATCTCCCGTGAGATGGGTTCCGGAACCCTCGACAGCCAGTCCCCCAGATGCCTCCCCGCGCCGACGAGTCCCTGGCCGGAGATCGTCGTCACCCGTCCCGTCCCGTTGTCCTGGTTGAAGAGCGCCTGCAGGCCATCCACGACCTCCGGGTGCATCGCCGCGAACCGCCGCGAGCCGTTCAACCCCTGCTCCTCGCCGCTCCACAGACCGAGCAGGATCGTCCGGCGTGGGTTCGGATAGGTTTCGCTCAGGATCCGCAGTGCCTCGAGCATGACGGTGCTGCCGGTCCCGTTATCGGTAGCTCCGCTCCCGGCATCCCACGAATCGAAGTGGGCGGAAAGCATCACGTACTCGTCTGGAAGCTCGCTGCCCCGAATTTCGGCGATCGTGTTGTAGACGGGCACCTCGCCGAGAAACGTCGCCTGCGCGTTGAGTCGGATAACGGGGTTCTGCCCGTTCTCGGCCAGACGCCAGACGAGCCCGTAATCCTCGCAGCCCAGGTCGATCGTTGGCGTCTCCGTCGTGTTCGTCGAGAAGACCTTGTTGACGCCGATGTCATTGGACCAGTTCGACTCGAGGATGCCGAGAGCCCCCGCCCGCTCCAGCTGCAGCCGCAGCAGCGGTGGTGACGGGACCCGGAGTCGGAAGTTCTGCGCGGCGGCCTGCCGTGACTCGCGCATCCGCTGGAGCGCGCCCGCCGTGCCATACTCTGTGTAGTGGGAGTCCGGCCTGCACGTCGGCTGCGGGAAGGCGATGGCGACGAACTTTCCACTGACCGTCGAAATCCAGGCCTCCAGCTCCTCGTTCGTCTGGTAGTCGGGGACGATCACGACCGGTCCCTCGACGGGGCCGCTGGTGCCCGGGCTCCAGGCGAGCATCGTGCCCTCGAGCGAGCGCACGCGGGGCTGAACGAGGTCGATATGGGTGATTCCTCGCTCCCATCCGAGCCACGTGCCGTACTGCTCCTTCCGCGCGTCGACCCCCCAGCTCTGGATCAGCGCCACCGACCAGTCGTTGGCCCGCTCCATCCCCGGCGTTCCCGTGAGCCGCGGCCCGATCGAGTCAAGCAGCGCCTGCGCGATGCGGTCCGCCTGAGTTCCGACGGTTCCGACTTCCAGGATTCGCTGGAGTACGGGGTCGTTGGTTGGAAGGACCTGCGCGGCAACCGGCGCCGGGTTGGTCGTCACGGCGACCACGAGCATCGCCGTCGCACCGGCGCCTGACAGGAGTCGTCTCATCTTGTTTCTCCGCGATGGATTGCTGGTTCTCGCCCGCCGGGCAACCGGACGGGCGGCTCTACACCTTCACGCTCAGACCGTCAACGAGCGCGTTTCGATACGCCTTCAACGCCGGGATCATCCCCAGCAGGAACCCCGCGCCCACAATCAGGGCAACATAACCGAGTTCGGTTGATCCGAGCGATCGGATCGGCACAAAGAGCCCGAATTCCCGCTCGATCGGCCCCTGACCGAGGAACAGAAGCAGGTAGACGAGGCCTACGCCGATCGCGGCGCCGAGGGTCGCGAGCAGCCCCGACTCCAGTACGAGCAGCGAGACGATCCGTCCGCGCCGGGCACCGATCGCGCGCAGGATCGCCATCTCCCGGCGGCGCTCGTTGAGCGACGTGTACAGCGACACGATCATCCCCAGCAACCCCACGACCACGACGAACGCGGTGACGATCTTCAGCGCGTCCTCGGCATAGCCGACGGTCCGCCACATCTCGGCGAGGGCGATGCCGGGGAGGATGGCCATCAGGGGCTCGTCCTCGAAGGTATTGACCTCCTGCTGAAGCTGGAGCGCGTCGATCCGTGAGCGGGTGCCGACAAAGAACGAAGAGATCGCCGCGACCTCGTGATCATGGTCGTCCACGGCGGCCGCCTCGACGGTTCCCGCCGCGAGAGGCTCCGCCGTTCCGGCCGCCGATGCCTCGGCCGCCGGTGCCGGGGGCGGCTGGCGTGGCGGAGGCGCCAGACACGCCAGGCACC
>CAZUVK010000028.1:0-19292 GCA_964623785.1 uncultured Gemmatimonas sp.
GGGCGACTTCGTCCAGACCGGTTGTACCGACGACGAGCGCCTTGCCGGCGAGCAGGTCGGCGTGCCGGGTGACGAGGTCTGCCAGGAACGCGGGCGCGGAGAAGTCGATCACGACATCGGCCTCGCCCAGGACAGGGCCGGCGTCGGCGATGGCGAATAGCGGGGTCGAGCCGGAGCCCTCGCGGATTGCGTCATCGTGGTCGAGGCCGCCGATCACCTCGAACGCGGCGTCGGGGGCGGCGAGTTCCGCGACGGCGCGGCCCATGCGGCCCGAGGCGCCGCTGATGACGATGCGGATCGGGGAGGCCACGGACACGGCGCTAGGAGACGCCCGCTTCGGCGAAGAGGCCGACTTCGCGCATCCGATCGCGCAGGACGGTCAGCGTTTCGCCGGTCGGCGCGGTGAGCGGAAGCCGGACATCCCCCGTGTCGAAGCCGAGCGCGTTGACGCCCGCCTTTACGGGCACCGGGTTCGGCTCGCGGAAGAGCGCGCGGATGAGCGGAAGGTAGTGCAGCTGAAGGCGCCTTGCTTCGGCGATGTCACCGGACAGGAAGGCGCCCGTCAGCCGCGAGAGGTCGCGTGGCGCCAGGTTGGCGACGACCGAGATCAACCCAACGCCGCCGAGCGACATGACGGGTACGGCCTGATCGTCGTTGCCGCTGTAGATCGCGAGCCGGTCGGCGAGGCGGGCACAGAGGTCGGCGACCTGGGAGATGTCGCCGCAGGCCTCCTTCACGCCGACCACCCGCGGGTCGTCGGCCAGCCCCTCGATCGTCTCGGGGAGGATGTTGCACGCCGTGCGGCTCGGCACGTTGTAGACGATCATCGGGAGGTCGGCGACGTCCAGGATCGCCTCGAAGTGCGCGGCGAGGCCCGCCTGGGTCGGCTTGTTGTAGGGCGGTCCCGATGCGAGGATGGCGTCGGCGCCCCCGTCGGCGGCCGCGCGCGCGAGCCGGCAGACCGCCGCCGTGTCGCTTCCCCCGACGCCGACGATCACCGGGATGCGCCCCGCGACCGCGTCGACGGCAATCTCGCCGACGCGTGCCTGCTCCTCTGGCGACATCGTCGCGGCCTCGCCCGTGCTCCCGCACACGACGATTGCGTCAATGCCCTCCGTGACCTGGAACTCGATCAGGTCGCGAAGCGCGCGCTCGTTGACGCCGGATGCGTCGAAGGGCGTGACCAGGGCGACTGCGCATCCCCGGAAGATCGTTCCGGGCGTGAAGGGGGCAGCGTTCGGCACTTGGGATATCTCGGTCGGTACGGCCAGGTCCGGGTCGAATCGTCGTGATCCGTCAAGAAACGATCCATCAAAGTTAGCGACGCGGCGCGCGCGCTGCCACTGCCCTTGTCATCCCGAGCGGCGCGAGGGATCTGCACTTCCCGCGCGAATGGCCAGGTGCAGATCCCTCGCGCCGCTCGGGATGACGGGTGGGCTCGTGCCGACCGGCGGTTCAGGAGAGCGGGCTTGGAAACCGTTCTTCAACTTCCATCTAGTCGAAATTGAGATCCAGCACGTCGCCGGGCATTGTTTCGCCTTCGGCGCCATCCGTGCTCAGGTCGCGGCCCGTGGAATCCTCGAATTCCCTCGCGGCCTCGTCCTCAGTTTCGTGCGTGTAGTAGCCGCGGAAGACGGTATTGTCGCAACGGTCGCATTCGAGGAATTCAGGCTGGTTCCCATCGTCAAAGTAATACTCGTTGCCGCACTTCAGGCAGACGAGCGTGAGGAATCCGTCCGAGCCGTCGGGAGGCGGATCGCCGAACGCCATCTCGCCCGGGTCGCCGTCGCCGGCCAGGTCGCGTTCGCCCTGAGTCTCGTCCATCGGGTCTCCGGGGGCAGATGATCCCGCGCGATACCACCGCACGCGAGCCGATTCACACCATTCGACTCGTGCATAAGATGTACCGGGCCGCCGTCCCCGAGGAGCAGGTGGGGGCGGAGGTGTGCGACTGGATCGGGGGAGGGGATTCGGCCGGCGCACTCGGCACCCGTCCGGGGCCGGGGTGCGTCGAACAGGGGTCAGGCGAGGCCCACGGCGCGCTCGACGCGAGCGTAGGTGGTGGCAGCCACGTCCCGTGCGCGCTCGGCGCCGGCCCGCAGGATCGCATCGACGCCGGCCGGGTCGGCGAGCAACTCCGCCCGTCGTTCGCGCAACGGCTCGAAGTAGTCGCGGATCGCCTCGAAGAGGCGTTGCTTGAACTCGCCGTACCCGATCCCGCCCGCGCGGAAGTCGGTCTTCATCCGCTCCACGTCCTCGGGGGCCGCCACGAGCCGGTAGAGGTCGACGATCGTCGAGACGTCCGGATCCTTGGGCGCCTCGAGTGGTGTGGAATCCGTGACGATGCTCATCACCCGCTTCCGGAGCGGCTTCTCATCCATGAAGAGGTCGATCGCGTTTCCGTAACTCTTGCTCATCTTCTGGCCATCCAGCCCCGGGACGGTGGCGACCTCCTCGGCGATGTCGGGTTCGGGCAGCTTGAGCACCTCACCGAACGCCTCGTTCATCTTTACGGCGATGTCGCGCGCGACTTCGAGGTGCTGCTTCTGGTCCTTGCCGACCGGTACGACGTCGGCGTCGTACAACAGGATGTCAGCCGCCTGCAGGACCGGGTACGCGAAGAGTCCGTGCGACGCGCCGAGCCCGCGCGCCACCTTGTCCTTGTACGCGTGGCATCGCTCGAGGAGGCCCATGGGCGTCACCGTGCTCAGGATCCACATGAGCTGGGTGTGCGCGGGCACGTCCGACTGGCGGAAGAACACGCTGCGCTCGGGGTCGAGCCCGCAGGCAAGGAAGTCCACCGCGGCGCGATGGGTGTAGTCGCGGAGCGCGGCGGGATCGCGCAGCGAGGTGAGCGCATGCAGGTCGACGATGAGCGCGAAGACCTCCCCGCGCTCCTGCATCTGGATGAGAGGACGCATCGCCCCGAAGTAGTTCCCGAGGTGGAAGGCCCCGGACGGCTGTATGCCGGTAAGAATCCGTTTCATCTGTATTCGGCGGCACGAGAAAGGGCGCCACCGGGGCGCCCTTTCCCAGGGTTCACGACGGAGGCGCCTACTGGTTGCGGAGCAACTGCTCCCGATAGTCCTCGCTCGCGTAGATCACGACCTCGACGCGGCGGTTCTGCTGGCGGCCCCACTCGGTCGAGTTGTCCGCGACGGGCTCCGTCAGGCCACGGCCCATTGTCTGGACCCGGTTGCGCGGCACGCCGTAGCTGGAGAGCACGCCAGCGGCGGAGCCAGCCCGACGCTCGGAGAGCCCCTGGTTGTACTGGGCCGTACCCACCGAGTCAGTGTGGCCGATGATCAGGAGGTCGGTCTCCGGGTAGCGCTGGAGGCTGATGGCCAGGTTGTTCAGGTTCTCGCGGCCGGCCGGGAGAAGGTTGTCCGAGTCGAAGGGGAAGAGGAGGCCGGACTCAAAGGTCACGACGATCCCCTCGCCGACGCGCTGGACGCTTGCGCCCGGGATCGACGCCGCGAGCTCTTCCGCCTGCTGATCCATCTGTCTGCCAATGACCGCTCCGGCCGCGCCGCCGATGACGGCGCCGATGACCGCGCCACGCGCCGTCGAGCCGATCTGCCGGCCCACGATCGCGCCGACCGCCGCGCCACCCGCCGAGCCGATCGCCGCCCCGCGTTCCGTCTGCGACAATGACGCGCACCCGGTGAAACCTGCACCGGTGACGGCTACCAGGGCGAGCATGGTGGTCATTGAACGAATGGTCGCATTCATCTCTTTTCCGTCCGTTTTCGTGAAATGTGGACCGAACCCGCCGGTCGTGTTTGCAAGGCCAATGCCCTTAAAAACAAGCAAAACAGCGCGAAAATCCATCCCCCTGGGCCGCCAGGTGTCGCCTCTGGAGGACGGAGGCGCCCACTTTTACACCACGCGGCCAATACCTTTCCACTGACCGGCTCGCGACGATCGCGACGGGGCACGCGATCGAGTGGAATTGGTGGTATCGAAAGCGCTCCCGCAAGTTCGCGCGCCCGGCCGAGAAACGTCTGGTGGTCTGTCGTTTGCGCAATCCCGGGCCGCGCGACGCTTCATACACCCAGCGATCGAGGTAGTCTCACGTGACAGTCGCCCGGAAGACCCAGCCACTCGGGCCCACGCTTCGGAACCGATTCGGACTGAAGGACTTCCGCGAGGGTCAGCGCGAGGCGATCGAGAGTGTTCTGCAGGGTCTCGACGGCCTCGTCATCATGCCGACCGGCGCCGGGAAGTCGCTCGTCTACCAGCTACCGGCCCTCCTGCTGCCCGGCCTGACGGTGGTCGTGTCGCCGCTCATCGCGCTGATGAAGGACCAGACCGACAAGCTGGAGGAGATCGGCGTGGACGCGAGGACGATCAACTCCTCGCTCACGAGCCGCGAGCAGGTTGCCGAGGAGGAAGCGGTCGGGCAGGGGGAGGGGAAGATCCTCTACGTGACGCCGGAGCGGTTCCGGGACCGGGACTTCTTCGAGCTGCTGCTCGGCCGCGAGGTCTCGCTCTTCGTGGTCGACGAGGCGCATTGCGTATCGCAGTGGGGTCACGACTTCCGGCCCGACTACATGATGCTCGGGTCGATTGCCGAGCGGCTTGGCCGCCCGCCGATCCTGGCGCTGACGGCGACGGCGCCACCGGAGGTCCAGGCGGACATCGCGGTGCAGCTGCGGATGCGCGACCCCTTCCGCGTCATCGGGGAGCTCGTGCGTCCGAACCTCTTCCTGGAGGTCATCCCGACAGTCAACGACGAGGCGAAGGATGTCACGCTCGAGCGGCTGCTCGCGGAGTCGGAGGGCGGCGGGATCATCTATACGGCGACCGTGAAGGAGGCCGAGCGGTTGTACGAGATGCTCTCGCCGCGTTGGGCGCTCGCGCTCTATCACGGTCGCCGACCTGCACGGTTGCGCGTCGAGGCGCAGGACGCCTGGACTCGCGGGAAGGTGAAGGCGGTGATCGCCACGAACGCGTTCGGGCTGGGGATCGACAAGTCAGACATCCGCTTCGTGATCCACTACCACTTCCCCGGCTCGCTCGAAGCGTACTACCAGGAGGCGGGCCGCGCGGGGAGGGACGGCGCGCCGGCGCGCTGCTCGCTCCTCTATCGGGAGGAGGACCGGGCGATCCAGGGCTATTTCCTGGGCGGCAAGTACCCGGATCTCGCCGAGGCGGCGGGCGTCGGGCGCGTGCTCAACGCGATGCGCGCGTCCACGCCGCTCGACGAAATCGCCGCCGCGGCCGACGTTCCCCGCCGCAAGACCAGGATCGTGCTGACCTTGCTGAAGCGGCACGGGATGGTGCGGGAGCATCGTGGGGGGGTGTGGGAGCGGCTCGCCGACGACGTGACACACGCGGACCTGAGCAACGAACTCCGCGACTACGAGGAGCGGCGCGAGATCGATCGACACAAGCTGGAGGCGATCATCCGGTATTGCCGGACCGCCCGGTGCCGGACTCGAATGCTCCGCGAATACTTCGGCGAGAACCCGCCCGAGGACTTCCGTTGCGGGCACTGCGACAACGACTCGACGTTCTCCCCCGCACGGGTGCCCGTAGCCGCGCGCGGTAAGAAGGGCTCGCGCCCGGAGTCACGCGAGCGGAAGCGGGTCGCGCAGGTCGAAGCCCCGCCGTTCGATGCGCTCATGCCGGCGGAAGACGAACTGGAGCCTGGCGCCGAGGTCTCGCACGCGACATTCGGCAAGGGGATCGTGCTCGCGATCGAGGGGGATCGAGTGGAGATCGATTTTGGCGGGCATGGGATCCGCACCGTGCGGCAGGATTTCGTGGTCGCGATCCCCGAATGATCAAGAGGGGGCGCAGTGAAGCGACCCGGATCGGAGATGCGCGCCGGACCGGGCGGGTCGGGGACCCGCCCCTACGGCGGCTGGCGGCATCGAACGCGTCGTAGTCGCGTAGGGGAGGCCCCCGGCCCGCCCGCGGGCGATCAGAGCGGCGCTTCCACCCCCTCCTCGCTCAGTGATCGAGCGAAGCGCAGCGCGCCCGTCACCGCGTCGGCGCGTGACTCAGTGATTCGAGCCGAATACGGTAGCCGGGCGATCGACTGGGCGAGGTACGGGCCGAAGATGGGGTCCGTGGCTACACCACCGTGCGGCACCACCGCCGGCGCCGCCGTCCACGCGCCGAGCCGGCGGATCAGCGCGTCGACGTGCGCGGCGAGGTCGTTCGCGGCCTGACGGACGATACTTCGAGCGACTGGGTCGTCGCGCTCCCCCGCGCGGATCACGTGCACCGCGAGCATCGCGACTTCCGCCTTCTCGGCGCGCGAGGTCCAGGACGGGATCGCATCGGGCGAGGCGAGGCCGATGACGTCGAGGAGGAGGGGCCCGAGCCGGGTCTCCGGTCCGCGTCCGTCCATCGACATGAGCGCGGCGCGGAGGCCCGCGCGGGCGATCGCGTAGCCACCACCCTCGTCACCGAGGATCATCCCCCAGCCACCGGTCCGTTCGATGCGGCCGTTCTCGGCCCGCCCGTACGCGACCGATCCCGTTCCCGCGATGACGAGGATCCCCGGGCCACCGGAGAGCGCGCCGTGGAGGGCGATCTCGCCGTCCGAGACGACCGCGACCTGCTCGGCGATGTTCGCCCGCGCGAAGGTCTCTTCGACGACCTTGCGTTCAGCCGGGTTGCCGACGCCCGCGAGGCCCGCGCAGAGCGCCGCCGCCGGCCCGTCGAGCGCGGCGCTCTCCGCCGCCTCGTGGACGAGCGAGACGAGCAGATCCGCGGTCGCCGCGGGGCGGCGTGGATCGACCAGCCCGGCGGGGCCGACGCGGCGGATTACCTCCCGCCCTGATTCGTCGGCGATGCCGAGCGTGGTGCGGGTTCCTCCTCCGTCGATCCCGACGAAGTATTTCATCGCCCGTTGCCCAGGATAGAGTGGTCCTTCACTGGCTCGGCGCCCGGCGGGCCGCGCGGCTCCGGGGCCGCCGCCCCGGCCTGTCGCTCTCCCGGCGGAGACGGGGCGGCGCGGCGAGCGCGCTCGTCGGAATTTCTTCCCGCTCGATCGGCTTTCCACCCTTCCTCACCCGGAACGCTTCCATCGCGTAATATTCGGGCAGGCCGAGGCTGTCGACAACCCGCGCGGTCGAGATGTTTCGTTCCTCCACCCGCTGCCAGAACTCCCGGTCGTCCTGTCCGGGGAACGGCGCCCGGTCCTTCTGGCTCTGGTGCTTGAAGATCGCGAGGATCTTCCTCCGGAGTTCATCCTCCGAAAGCGGCACGAGCACGTCGGCATCCGCGACCGACCACTCCTGCCAGGCGCCGCGATAGTACCAGACCTCCGGCTGCTGGCCCTCGTATCGATCGAGCGCGAGGTGGACGGCCTCCAGGCACATCCGGTGGGTGCCGTGCGGGTCGGAAAGGTCGCCTGCGACGAAGACGATCTCCGGCTGATGTTCGTTCAGCAGCTTCAGCGTGATCTCCACGTCCCCGGGGCCGATCGGGTCCTTCCTCACCTTTCCCGTCTGATAGAAGGGCAGGTTGAGGAAGCGCGCATTCTCGCGGGACATCCCGAACGTCTCGATCCCGGACACCGCCTCGGTCTCGCGGATGGCCTTCTTCAGATCCAGCACGACCGGGATGTCGACCATGCCGGGCTCCTTGTCCGCGAGGAACGCCTCGATCTCGTGGATCCGTTCGTTCACGACACCGTCCTCGACGCCGAGGACGGGCGCGCCGCGGCGCACAAAATCGAGGTAGCGCCGGACCTCGTGGTCGAACACGGCGATGTTCCCCGAGGTCTGGTAGGCGACGATGATGTCGTTCTCGTTCTGGTGCAGCTTGTTGAGGATGCCGCCCATGGAGATGACGTCGTCGTCGGGGTGCGGCGAGAAGACGATGATGCGCCGGTCCCGCGGCAGCTTGCTCCGGCCGCGGATCTTGGAGATCAGCGCGTTGAACACCTCGCCGTTGAGCGGGCCGGCGGTCCCGTAACGGGTGAGTAGCGAGCTGAGGTGATGGTCGCGTTAATCCGCGTTGTCGAGCTTCAGTACCGACTTGCCGGTGACCTCGCTGAGCCAGATCACCGCCTCGATCTCGCGGTCGCGCGTCCAATCCACCTCCCCGACGACCCACGGAGTCCGGACGCGGGTAAGGTCGGCGGCGGCCGCGTGGTCCAGATAGAACGTCGCGTCCGGGTGCTCCTGCAGATAGGTCGCGGCGATGTCGAAGTCGATCTCGCCCTCGACCGACCGCCGGACGATCGCGGCCTTGTGCTCGCCGGTCGCGATCAGCGCGATCTCTCTCGCGTCCATGATGGTCGCGACGCCCATCGTGATCGCCTCGTACGGCACGTTGTCCTCGCCGAAGAAGTCGGCGGCCGCGTCCCGGCGGGTGACGGTGTCGAGCGCGACGAGTCGCGTTCGCGAGTCGAGCCCCGAGCCGGGTTCGTTGAAGCCGATGTGGCCCGTCTTGCCGATCCCCAGGAGCTGGATGTCGATGCCGCCCGCCGCCTGGATCGCCGCCTCGTACTCCGCGGCGTGCGCCTCCACCTGGTCGCGCGGAAGATCACCGCGCGGGATGTGCACGTTCGCCGGGTTGACGTTCACATGGTCGAAGAGGTTCTCGCGCATGAACCGGTGGTAGCTGTGGATGCTCTCCGGATCCATCGGATAGTACTCGTCGAGGTTGAACGTCACCACGCTGGAGAAGTCGAGGCCTTCGTCGCGGTGGAGGCGGATCAGTTCGCGGTAGATGCCGATCGGGGTGCTGCCGGTGGCGAGGCCGAGGACGGCGGGGCGGCCTTCGGCGGCGCGTTCGCGGATGAGGGTCGCGATGCGGTTGGCGATTGTCGCGGCGATCTCGTCGTACTCGACGATCCGGACGGGCACTCGTTCGTATTGACGGGACATGTCCGTCTCTCGGTTCGCGGCGGTGATCTGTCTCAATTGGTCGTGGAGGGGCTGCTGCCAATGGCGTGCCGCGCGGATTGCCGGGGATTTGAGGGAAAGGCGCTGGAGTATGACCGGGCGGGGTGGACGGGGAGGTCCGGAGTTTGCCTCCTGCTTGCGAGACAACGACATACCAGCGTCCGAAGGTCGTGGAAATGGATGAGCACCGGGCGACTACCCGCCTGGCGGGGGCCTCTGCCGGCTCCCGAGTCGCAAACGGAAGCATGGAGCGATGGCATGAGCGCGAAACCCAATCCGAGCATCAGCCGCCCGATCCGCGAATCCACGGCGGCCCTGCTTCGCGAGTTGGTGGCGCACCTGCGGCAGAATCGCAATCAGCTGCGAGAGGAATGGGTGCGGCGGATCACGGAATCGAAGCTGCTGACGGCAATGTCTCATGAGGAGATCATCGCCGAAACGACGTCCGTATACGACAACTACGTCGAGGTTCTCGAGACGGGCAGCGTCGAGGCCCTTCAGACGTACGCCCGCAACCTATCCGAGCGGATCATCCCCAGGGGCGTCGAGACCAACGAGGTCATCAGTATCGTCCTCCTGCTGCGCGACGTGCTGGCACGCTCCCTGTTCCGCAAGTACCAGGCGGATTTCGACCTTCTCAACCGCGTCCTCGACGCATACGAACCCGCGGCCAACCGCATCGCGAACACAGTGGCGGTCAGCTTCGTCGAGGAGCGCGAGCGGACGATCCGGTTGCAGCAGGAGGCGATTCGCGAGCTGTCGACCCCCGTGTTGCAGGTACGGGAGCGATTGCTGATCCTGCCGATCATCGGCGTGCTGGACTCCCAGCGGGCGCGCCAGCTGACCGAGCAGCTCCTGAGCGGGATTCGCGAGAACCGGGCGAAAGTGGTCGTCATCGACATCACCGGCGTCCCGACCGTGGACTCGACCGCCGCGAACCACCTGGTGCAGACCGTGGAGGCTTCGCGGCTCATGGGCGCGACCGTGATCGTGACCGGCCTCTCGTCGGAAGTGGCCCAGACGCTCGTTACGATCGGTGTCGAGCTGGGCAAGATCAACGCGGTCGGCGACCTGCAGAGCGGGATGGAGGAGGCCGAGCGGTTGCTGGGCTACCGCGTGATCCTCGAGTCGCGGCCAGAGTAGTGGAAAGCACGATGATGCGCGTGCCAATCCTCAGGCAACCGCCCTACCTGATCGCTTCGATCCAGTCGGCGCTCACGGACAACGAGCTGTTGCAGCTGCAGCAGGATCTGGTCGAGCAGGTCGGCCAGCATCGCGCGCGGGGCGTGGTGGTTGACGTGACCGTTCTGGACGTGATGGACTCGTTCGCCGCGCGGGTGCTTCGCACGATCGGCCATGTGATGGACCTGCGGGGAGCCGATACCGTGATCGTCGGGATTCAGCCGGATGTCGCGATTTCGATGGTCCAGCTCGGCCTCACCCTGGAGGGAGTCGGCACCGCCCTCGATCTGGAAGAAGGCCTGGCGTTTCTCAATGCCCGCGCATAGTCGTGCATGGAATCCGAAACCCGCATCCCGATCCAGTCCGAGACGGATATCGTCACGGCGCGCGCAAGCGGGAGGAGCCTGGCCACCGAGCTGGGCTTTACTGGGACGGACGCCACGGTGATCGCCACGGCGATCTCCGAGGTGGCACGCAACATCGTGGAGTACTCGCCGGGTGGTGAGATCCTCCTTGGCAGGTTGCACTCCAACGGCCACGAAGGCCTGCTGGTCGTCGCGCGCGACGAGGGGCCCGGCATCGCGGACATCGAGCAGGCGATGCAGCCGGGGTACACGACCGCCAGCAGCCTCGGTCTCGGGTTGCCCGGCGCGCGTCGGCTGGTCGATGAATTCGAGATTACGTCCGAGGTTGGCAAAGGCACCACCGTTACCATGAAGAAATGGAACCGGTGAACGGGGATCGCCCGCCGAAGATGGACGGCGAGTCGCCGGTCGATTCGGGAGCCGCTTTACGGCCGTTGATCGGCGAGAGTTCGAGCGGTGATCGTCATCTGGTGCAACCGTTCCGAGGCGGAGTTCTGGTAGCGGCCGTGGATGGTATCGGCCACGGCGCCGAGGCGGCGTCCGCCGCGGAGATCGCGATCTCGATCCTCGAGCACTTCCCGCACGAACCGGTCGAGAAACTCGTCCAACGTTGTCACGAGCAGTTGCGGGGGACGCGGGGCGTGGTCATGAGCCTGGCTTCACTGAACCTGAACGACGGCGTGATGACCTGGCTTGGCGTCGGAAACGTCGAGGCCATGGTGATCCGTCCTCGCGAGGACGACGACGGACCCGCCATCAGCGTGGGATCCCTCATCGCCTGCCCCGGGATCGTCGGCTACAACCTTCCAACCCTGCGGCCGCGCTCCATCCGAATGCGGCGGGGTGACGTGGCCATTCTCGCGACGGACGGCGTGGAACCGGACTTCGGCGAAGGAATGCGCCCGCTGGGAACCGCTCAGCGCATCGCGGAGCGTATTCTCGAGAGGCACGGGAAGGGTACCGACGACGCCCTGGTTGTCGTGGTCCGACTCGTGGGAGGGCCTGCCTGATGCCAGCCTCCGCCGACTTCGCGCGACTGTATGCATCCGCTCTCAACGAGTACCTCGCCGGCAACGGCGAAGCCTCGCTGGAGAGGGCATACGACCTGGGGCGACGTGCCCTGAAGGATGGCGTCGGTGTGCTGGAACTCGCGGGGATTTACGGGAGCTCGATCGCCGATCGGCTGAGCGGAGCCGACGTCAGGATCGCCAGGCGGGGGGCGCGCTTTCTCCTCGAGAGCCTGTCATCCTTCGAGATGACGCACCGCGGGTTCCGCGAGGCCAATGCCGCCCTGCGCGACCTCAACGAGACCCTGGAAAGGCGCGTGGCCAGGCGCACCGACGAGGCCGAGACGGCGCGTATCGAGGCGGAGGAGGCCAATCGCGCCAAGGCTGACTTCCTGGCGGTGATGTCACATGAGCTTCGGACACCGCTGAATGCGGTTCTCGGCTACACCGAGCTCCTGGAGACAGGCATACCCGGCCCGGTGACCGAGAAGCAGAAGAACCACCTCGAACGCATCAGGGTGAGCGCCAACCATCTTCTCGAACTGATCGAAGAGGTCCTGGCCTTCGCCAAGGTCGACCCGGATCGCGAAGAGATTTCGATCAAGTCCATCGATCTTACGGATCTCATCGCAGAAGTGGTTGGTGTGATCCAGCCGCTGGCGGACGAGCGGGGTCTCGATCTACGGGTCGAAGCGCCGAAGCGCGACACTCCCGTGCGGACGGACCCGAAGAGGTTGCGCCAGATTCTCGTGAACCTGCTCTCGAACGCAGTAAAGTTCACGGCAAGTGGTCATGTCGCGCTGCGTAGCCGGGTCGAGGAGAATTGGATGACCCTTGAAGTCGAGGATACCGGCTCCGGCATCCCGAAGGAGCATCTGCAGCACGTCTTCGAGGCGTTCTGGCAGGTGGAGCCTTCCGCTACCCGCCGAGAGGGTGGGACCGGCCTGGGCCTCAGCGTCGTGAAAAACCTGGCGACCAGGCTCGGAGGCGAGATCACCGTCGAGAGCGAGGTCGGTCGGGGCACGACGTTCACACTTCGGTTGCCCGCCGCCGGGTGAGGACGGATTGCGCGACGACTGGACCTGCGGTGAACTGGCGCCGTGAGTCCCTCAACAGGCGCCTTCCCCGGTTCAGTTCATCCTCGAGTCGGTCCGACGTCGAATCCGAGGCCGAGTTCGCGCGCGACGACCGCCAGTCGCCTGTCCCGGGTTCCAGCGCCGGATCGCCGGGTCCAGCGCCGCCGCGGCGAGAAGATGCACATCGACGAACCCGATCCCCCCTGCCCATCAGGGAACGAAGCTCGATGAACTGGAGCGCTTCCGCGTCCGTGGCTTCCGGTACCCGGGGCAGGTGACTGAGCCGAGCCAGGACCTCGGCGCGTCCGCGAAGGTTACGGCTACGATTGGCCCGAGCGCCTGCTGTTTTCCGCACAACCGCCCGGGCGCCAGGCCAGCGGAGCGATCCTTGCCCTGCTCGGCCGGTTGTTATCGATCGGCGGCGGCCGGACGAGGGCGAGGCCGGATGCCTCGACGGGTTGCAGCGAGTCTCCGCGAGGCGGTGACCGATCCGAAGTCAGGGCTTCGGAGTGACGCGACCGGCGCCGATCCAGGGAGTTTCCCAGGGAAGGACCCGTTGCCGGATCCACTCCGGCGGGTAAGGAGACAGAGACATGGTACTGTTTTTTGCGATCTTCGCCGGCCTGTTCCCTCGGCTTGGCGTGCTGATCATCTGGCTGGCGCGCCCGACGCTCTTTTCCGCGGCGTTCGGCGGAAGCTGGCTGCTTCCCCTGCTCGGCGTCATTGTCCTGCCGTTCACGACGCTGATCTACGCGCTCGTGTGGAGCCCGGTCGGATTGACGGGCGGCGACTGGATCTGGGTGACGCTCGGTTTCCTGATCGACATCGGCACCGCCGCGGGGGCCCGCTATCAGCATACGCGGACGCCGGTCGCCGGATCGACGACGTATTGATTGGCTCCTCGCCATCTCGTCGTGGAGATGCGCCGCGGGCGTTCGCGGAAGGGCGAATCCGTGTCCCCCGCGCTCTAACTCTCCAGATCCGATTTCAGCCGATCCAGGAGTTGGACCGCGTGGGCCGCAAAAGGCCCGATCCACCGATCGTGGATACGCTTGACGGGTAGCGGATTCAGATGGTTCCAGCGCTGCCGCCCCTCGCGCCGGGCGATCACCAGATCGGCCTCCTCGAGCACCCTGATGTGCTGCATCACGGTGCAGCGATCGAGCGGGGCGAAGCGGGCGCATACTTCCCCCGTCGTCCGGGGATGATCCTTCAGGAAGTCGAGAATCTCCCGGCGCGTCGGAGCCGCAAGCGCCTTGAACACCCTGTCCTCATCGTCCGTGGTTGACATGTTATAAAAACATAACATATTTGACGCGGTGGAGCAAACGGCAGACGTCCTGAATCGGGGGAGGTTTTCATGGAGCTGAAGTTCATGGTGGCGGGACGGGTGGCGAAGCCGGTGGAAGAGGTGTTCGAAGCGGTGGTGAACCCGGCGGAGTTGTCCCGTTACTTCACGACCGGTGGGGCGCGCGGAAGGCTCGAAACCGGGGCGACGGTCTACTGGGACTTCCACGATTTCCCCGGAGCGTTTCCGGTGGAGGTGGTGGAAGTGGAGAAGGATCGGAGGATCGTGCTTCGATGGGAGGCGAACGATGGGGCGCCCTCGGATGGCGGAGACGCCGTGACGGCCTCGGCCGGGTATCGCACGACGGTGACCATGACATTCGAGCCGCTCGAGGACGGGCGGACGCTGGTGTCCATCGCTGAGGAAGGGTGGCGGGAGACCGAAAACGGGCTGAAGGCTTCGTACGGCAACTGTCAGGGCTGGATGCAGATGCTCTGCGCGCTGAAGGCGTACCTGGAGTACGGGGTGAATCTGCGCGAAGGAATGTTTCAGTAGGAAGAGTGAAGGGCGAGGTCAACCTGCGACCTCGCCTTCCGGCGCCCGTCCGGTTTCCCGCGGAACCGGCGTGTCTCACTCCCTTTCACTCTTCTCCCTTCACTCTTCCTACAGCTTCCAGACCTTCTCCGCGTACTCCCGCACCGCCCGGTCCGCGGAGAAATACCCGCAACGCGCCACGTTGAGGATCGCCATCCGCGTCCAGGCATCGGGATCGCGGAACGTCGCGTCGACCTGGTCCTGCGCGGCGACGTAGGCGTCGAAGTCGGCGAGCAGCATGAACCGGTCGTGGTGGATCAGGTCATCGACGAGCGGGCTGAAGAGCCCGGGCTCGGTCGAACAGAGCGTCCCTCCGCGGATGAAGTCGAGCACGCGCCGGAGGCGTTCGTTGGTCTCGTAGATCCGGTATGGCTCGTACCCGGCCTCCTTCCGAGCCGCGACTTCCTCGGCCGTCAGGCCGAAGATGAAGATGTTGTCGGGGCCTACGGCCTCGGCGATCTCCACGTTCGCGCCGTCCAATGTGCCGATCGTCAGCGCGCCGTTCAGGGCGAACTTCATGTTGCCAGTGCCTGACGCCTCGAACCCGGCGGTCGAGATCTGCTCGGAGAGGTCGCTGCCTGGGAAGATCTTCTCCGCGAGCGAGACGCTGTAGTCGGGCAGGAAGGCGACCTGGAGCTTGTCGCGGCAGGCGGGGTCCGAGTTCACCGCGTCGGAGATGCAGCTGATCAGCTTGATGATCTGCTTCGCGGTCCAGTAGGTCGGCGCGGCCTTCCCGCCGAAGAGAACCGCGCGCGGCGCCACATCCAGCCCCGGATCGTCGCGGAGCCGCAGGTAGAGGTCCACCACGCGCAGCGCGTTGAGGAGCTGCCGCTTGTACTCGTGGATCCGCTTGACCTGCACGTCCACGATCCCCGCCGGGTTGATCCGCACGCCAACCAGCTCCTCGATCACCTTCCCGAGCGCCTTCCGGTTGACGTCCTTGATCGTGCGCCAGACCGTCCGGAAGTCCTCGTCGTCGACGTGGTTCTCCAGCTCGGCGAGCCGCGGGAGATCGGTGACCCACTCGTCGCCGATGGTGTGCGTGATCAGCTGGGAGAGCGACGGGTTGGCCTTCAGCATCCACCGGCGCTGCGTGACGCCGTTGGTGATCGAGAGGAACCGGTCGGGCCAGAGCACCACGAAGTCCTTGAAGATTCGCTCGCGGATGATCTGCGTGTGGAGCGCGGCGACGCCGTTCACGGAGTGGCTGCCGGCGATCGCCAGGCTCGCCATGCGGACCTGGCCGTCGCTGAGGATCGCCATCCGCTCGACGCGGGCGGGGTCGTCGGGGAAGCATTCGACGGCGCGATTCCGCAATCGGCGGTCGATCTCCTGGATGATCTGCAGGTGCCGCGGCAGCAGCCGGCCGAAGAGGTCGATCGACCACGTCTCGAGCGCTTCGGGGAGCACCGTGTGGTTCGTGTACGCGAACGTCGCCCGCGCGATCGCCCAGGACTCGTTCCAGCCGAGGCCTTCCTCGTCCATCAACAGCCGCATCAACTCCGGGATCGCAACCGCCGGGTGCGTGTCGTTGAGCTGGACCTGGACCTTGTCGGGGAAGTCGGAGTAGGTCCGCCTCTCCCGCCGGTATCGGAGGATGATGTCCTGGAGTGTCGCGGTGACGAAGAAGTACTGCTGCTTGAGGCGCAGTTCCTTGCCAGATCCGGTGTCGTCGGGCGGATAGAGAACCTTGGAGATCGTCTCCGTCTGGGCCTTGGCGGCGACGGCCGCGAGGTAGTCGCCGCGCATGAAATCGCCGAGGTCGAACCCCTCTGTTGCCTTGGCGGCCCAGAGCCGGAGGGTGTTGACGGTGTTGTTCCGGTAGCCGGGGATGGGCGTGTCGTAGGCCATCGCCAGCACGTCGTGGGTGTCGACCCAGCGGTAGCGAAACTCGCCGTTCGTGGTCGGCTCGGCTTCCACGCGACCGTAGAACTTCACCGGGTAGGTGCGGTCGGGGCGAGCGATCTCCCAGGGGTTGTCGTCGTGCAGCCAGTTGTCGGGCGCCTCGACCTGGCGGCCGTCGACGATGCGCTGGCGGAAGATCCCGTGCTCGTAGCGGATCCCGTACCCGTAGGCGGGGATCTCGAGCGTGGCCATGGAGTCGAGGTAGCAGGCGGCGAGGCGGCCGAGGCCGCCGTTGCCCAGGCCGGCGTCGGGCTCCATGTCCTCGATGGCCTCCAGCCGGAAGCCGAGCGGGTCGAGCGCTTCCGCGGTCGCGTCGGTCAGGTCGAGGTTGATCAGCGCGTTGCCGAGGGCCCTCCCCATCAGGAACTCGAGGGAGAGATAGTAGACGCGTTTGGCGTCCTGCTCCTTGTACCGGCGCTGGGTGGCGGCCCATCGCTCGGCGAGCCGGTCGCGGATGCTCCACGCCGTGCTCATGTAGAAGTCGCGGTCGCTCGCGGTGCCGCGGTCGAGCGCGAGCGTGTACGTGATGTGGTCCGTGATGTCGTGCTTCAGTGACTCCGCCAGCCCGGCCCGCCGACCGTTCGAATATGAGTGACTACTCAAGTTTCCCCGTCCTCAGTGGATATTCAGGATCTTCGCGTTGCTGGTTCGCGAGGCGCTCAGGTCCCCGCCGCCCAGACGCTTTCGATCACTTCGCCGATCCGCACGCGCGCGCGGCCGCTGTTCACCGACCGTCGAACCTCGACCCCGCCGTCCTCGCGCCGGACGTAGAGGAGCACCTGGCCGGCCCTCGTGACCGCGGGGTTCCAGGTGGCCGTCCGTCCTTCGTCCCGCAGTCGGACCGGGATGGTTTCGTTCGAGTCCGTCATCGATCGCGTGCCTTCGTGGTATGTCGCTCGTGCCGGTGCGCGTCCGGGATGCAGCCCCGCCGAAACGCCGTGGGTTGGGCGGACGGTCAGTGGCTCTGGCCGCTCAACTTCGGGCGATCGGCGCGCGCGCGCCAGCGTCGCGGGTGGCACTGGCGTGCAACGGGCAACGCGACGGCCACGGCGCGGGGCCAGCAATGGCGCGCTGAGCGGGCGGGTCGGGGACCCGCCCCTACAGCGACGGGCGCTGACCGGAACGACCACCGCCCGAATCATCTGGCGTACCCGTAGGGGCGGGCCCCCGGCCCGCCCGGCAACTCCGGCGCTCAGCGCAAGGATCAAGCTAACGCCGAATGCCGCCGCCGCGAAGCAGGCAAGCGTCGGGGGGACCGCCCGTGCGCGGGGCGGCGATTGACACCCGCCGCGCACCCCCCTAGATTCGCCACAGGATACGTTAGCTGAGGCGGTCCCAGCCGATACACCGGTGGGGGCCGTCTTTTTTCGTGCGCGGAAGCGCCTTGATCGAAGAGAAAATGTCACACCGCTGCATGGTGATCGTCGGGTCTCAATGGGGTGACGAAGGGAAGGGAAAGATCGTCGACGTCCTCGCGGAGGAGGTCGATATCGTCGCGCGCTATCAGGGCGGGGCGAACGCGGGTCACACGGTGCACGTGGGCCAGGAGGAGTTCATCCTTCATCAGATTCCGTCGGGGATCCTGCACCCGGGCCGGCGTTGTCTGCTGGGCAACGGCGTGGTCGTCGACCCGTTCCAGCTCTTTGAGGAGATGGACGCGCTGATCGCGCGGGGGATCGACGCGGAGGCGCGGGTCCGGGTGAGCCTGCGGGCGCACCTGCTCCTCCCTTACCACAAGCTGCTGGACCGCGCGGCGGAGGCGGGACGGGGGGACAACAAGATCGGGACGACGGGTCGGGGGATCGGCCCGGCGTACGAGGACAAGGTGGCTCGGCAGGGGATCCGCGCGGCGGAGCTGCGCAGTGAGGGACGGGCGCGCGTGCTGCTGCGCGCGGGAGCGGAGCGCGCGAACGAGAAGCTCGCGGCGATCGGCGCGACCGAGCGTGTGGACGTTGAGGGGATGATCGAGGAGGTGTTCGGGATCCGGGAGCGCCTGCTGGGGCTGCTGATCGACACCGGCCGGGTGATCGACGATGCGCTCGTGGCGGGTGAACGGGTGCTGCTGGAGGGCGCGCAGGGGGCGCTGCTCGATGTCGATCACGGGACGTACCCATACGTAACGTCGTCGAACACGACGGCGGGCGGCGCGGCCCTGGGCGTCGGCGTGGGGCCGACCGCGATCGACGCGGTGGTCGGCGTGGTAAAGGCGTACACGACGCGGGTCGGCGAGGGGCCGCTCCCGACCGAGCTTCCGTCGCCGTTGCAGGAGCAGGTGCGCGAGCTGGGTGGCGAGTATGGGGCCACCACGGGTCGGCCGCGCCGGTGCGGGTGGTTCGACGCCGTCGTCGTCCGATTCGCCCGGCGGGTTAACGGGCTCACCGGCCTCGCCGTGACCAAGCTGGACGTGCTCGACACCTTGCCGGAGTTGAAGATCGCGACCGGCTATCGGGCCAACGGCGACGAACTCGACGACTTCCCCGGTGACCTGGAGCTCCTCAGCGACGCACGGCCGGTCTACGAGACGTTGCCGGGGTGGCAGACCTCGACGCAGGGTGCCCGGCGGTGGGAAGACCTTCCCGCGGCGGCGCAGAGTTATCTCCGCCGGATCGAGGAACTGACGGGGACGCCGATCTGGTATGTGTCGGTTGGAACGCGGCGGGACCAGATCATCCCGGTGAGGCGATAGGTTGGGTATGCGTCAGGCGCCAGTTTTTCGCGCCGGGTCGCCCAGGGTCGGCCTTGGCGATCCCCCTTGTCGTCCTGAGCGGAGCGAAGGACCTGCACCTCCCCGCCGAACAAAAGTGCGGGTCCTTCGCTCCGCTCAGGACGACAACGGGGGATCAGGCCGACGGGCCAGGGGGCGGCTCGGAACGAGGGGTTCGCGACGATGAGTGACGAAGCCGCGCTGCGGCATGTGAAGCCACGGGTCCGGGAGCTGGGGGCGTACACGCTCCGGCACTACGAGCCGCGGATCAAACTCAACCAGAACGAGAGCCCGTACGACG
>CAZUVK010000028.1:19302-21340 GCA_964623785.1 uncultured Gemmatimonas sp.
GACGGTGCGGCATCGACGTCGGCGCGGGGCGTGACCGACGAGGACGTGCCGGCGGAGCTGAAGCGCCGGCTGTGGGAACGGTTGGCCGAGCGGCCGTGGAACCGCTACCCCCCATTCGTCGCCGCGGACTTCATCGGCGCGGTTTCGGAGGCGACGGGGTGGCCGGCGGACGGCGTGCTGGTCGGGAACGGCTCGAACGAGTTGATCCAGGCACTGCTGGCCACGATTGTCGAGCCCGGGGTCCGTGTGGTCGTGCCGGAACCGACGTTCACGCTGTATCGACTGCTGACCGGTGTGTATGGCGGCGACGTGGTATCGGTGCCGCTCGACAAGCGTCTGCGGTTCCGGGTCGACGCGATTGCCGCGGCGGCGCGGGACGCGGCGATGGTGGTGCTCTGCACACCGAACAACCCCACGGGCGGCGCGCTCACGCGAGAGGAGATCGAGCGGATCCACGATTCGACGGACGCGCTGGTCGTGCTCGACCAGGCGTACGTGGAGTTCGGCGGGTTCGACGCGATCCCGCTGATGCGCGACCGCCCCCGGCTCGTCGTGCTGCGAACGTTCAGCAAGGCGATGTCGATGGCCGGCATGCGCGCCGGGTACCTGCTGGCGCACCCCGCGCTCGCGCGGGAAGTCGCGAAGGCGAAGCTTCCGTACAATCTGAATTTCGTGACGGAGACGGTCGCCGCGGAGGTGCTCCGGCAGCGGGATCTCCTGCAGCCGCAGATCGGGATCATCCGCGGCGAACGGGACCGCATCGTGGACGCGCTGGGCTGCTTGGACGGGCTGACGGTGTATCCGAGCGCGGCGAACTTCGTCCTCTTCCGTGTGGACCGGGACGATATCGACCACGTCGGCCTCTTCCAGCGACTGCTCGATGACTTCGGCGTGCTCGTTCGGGACGTATCGGGGTATCCGATGCTCGAGCGGTGTCTCCGGGTGAACGCGGGGACGCCGGATGAGAATACGGCGTTCCTGGAGGGGGTCTCGGCGGCCCTGACCAAGAGTGGAGAGTGACCCGCGGGCCAGCGCTCACCACAGCGTCACGGAGATCACGGAGAGGCACACGGGCGGGATTCGGTCGTCCCATCAATCGAATATGCGGTCGGACCGGGAATCTCTGCGCCTCTGTGGTGAATCCTTGTTGGCGGGGGCTGGATTGGGTTGACGACAGTAACTCACAATCGACGAACGCGATCAGACATGGCTCGCCAATCGAAGCGGCAGCGCGCCACCAGGGAGACCGACATCGAGATCCGGCTCGACCTGGACGGCAGCGGTGAGAGCGAGATCGAAACCGGGATCGGCTTCTTCGACCATATGCTCGACGCGTTCGCGCGGCATGGCGGGTTCGATCTGCGGGTGAAGTGCCGGGGAGACCTGCACATCGACGCTCACCACACGGTGGAGGATGTCGGCATCGTGCTCGGGGGCGCGATGCTCGAGGCGCTGGGCGACAAGAAGGGCATCGTCCGGTTTGCCGACGCGACGGTGCCGTTGGACGAGGCCGTGGTGCGCGCGGTGGTGGACGTGTCGGGCCGGCCGTTCATCCACTATGACGTGGAGGTGCCGGAGGGGCAGCCGCGGATCGGCGAGTTCGACGCCGCGCTGGCGGCCGAGTTCTGGCGCGCGTTCGCCACCGAAGCGCGGATCACGCTCCACATGGACCTCGTCCGCGGCGCCAACGCGCACCACATCGTCGAGGCTGCGTTCAAGGCGGCCGCTCGCGCCGTCGGGGCGGCGACGCGGATCGACCCCGCACGGGCTACCGCGATCCCGTCAACGAAGGGCGTGTTGTGACGATCCGCCCCCGCGTCGTCGTTCTCGACTACGGGGCGGGGAACGTGCGCTCGGTGGTGAAGGCGTTCGAGCACGAAGGCGCCGACGCGCTGCTGACCTCGGATCCGGCCGTGGCCCGGGTCGCCGACCGGCTCGTCCTGCCGGGCCAGGGGCACTTCGGTCAGTGCGCCCGGCCTCGACCACCTCGTGGATCGCATCGGCGAGACCGCTGGACTCGAGGCGACCGGCGCACTGA
>CAZUVK010000028.1:21350-22731 GCA_964623785.1 uncultured Gemmatimonas sp.
TCGCCGATGCGATCCACGAGGTGGTCGAGGCCGGGCGCCCGTTCCTCGGGATCTGCGTCGGGATGCAGCTGCTCTACGAGGGTAGTGAGGAGGCGCCGGGCGTGCGTGGACTTGGGCTGATGCCCGGCGAGGTGCGGAGGATCCCGACCGGGCTGCACCTGCCGCACGTGGGATGGAACGCGGTTTCCTTCACGGCCGCGGGCATGCACGATGCGCTGCTGGAGGGCGTGGCATCGACGGAGCCACGGTACTTCTACCACGTCCACACCTACGCGCGGCTCGAGACCGGCGACGAGACGGTGCTGGGGGTCTGCGCGTACGAGGCGAGGTTTGCCACGATCGTCGGTCGGGAGAACGTGTGGGGCGCGCAGTTCCATCCGGAGAAGAGTCAGGAGGCGGGGTTGAGGATGCTGCGCAACTTCGCCTGGCACGCGTGAACTGATCCAACGGTTTCATCCATCCAGTTCGAGGCGGTTTGGAAGAGTTCAGGATAGGTGGCGCGGATGCGCCGGTGGGCGGCGGGCGGTGGTTCAAGGGCCACGGCCTGGGCAACGATTATCTGGCGGTCGACGAGGCGGATCTCGGATTCGAGCTGACACCGCCGGCGGTCCGGCTGATCTGCGACCGGCACCTAGGGGTCGGGTCGGACGGAATCCTTCTCGCGACGAAGTCGGACGAAGCGCCGTTCGGGCTCCGCATCTTCAACCCCGACGGTACGGAGGCGGAGAAGAGCGGCAACGGGCTTCGCATCTTCGCCGCGTTTCTTCTCAGCCGGGGGCTGGTCCGGCCGCGGGTCCCGTTCTCGGTTGAGACGAAGGGCGGGATCGTACGCATGGAGATCGTGGAAGCGGAACCCGGCGGCGTGCTGATCGTCGAGGCGGAGATGGGCGTGGCCTCTTTTCGTAGCTCCTCGGTCGGCCTGTCGGGCCCCGACCGTGAGGTCAGCGGAGAAATCCTCGAGCTTCCCGGCGGCGACCGGGTCGCGATTCAGACGGTCTCGATGGGGAATCCGCACTGCGTGTGTTTCGTGGACGAGCTGGTGGTCGAGGAGATGAGGCGGCTCGGTCCACAGATCTCGACGCATCCCTGGTTCGCGAACGGGACGAACGTGCAGTTCGCGACGGTGACCGGACCCGCGGAGGTGCTGGCGTACGTGTGGGAGCGTGGGGCGGGAGAAACGCTGGCGTCGGGCTCGAGCGCGTGCGCGGTGGCGGCGGCCGCGGTGCGGCGGGGGTTCGTCCAGGAGCGGCTCGTCACCGTCACTATGCCGGGCGGCCGCCTCCTCGTCAGCGTGGGAGATGAGTGGGATGTTCTCCTGCGAGGTCCTGTAGAGGCGGTATCGGAATCCCGGACTGAACTCGACCTGGCACACCGCCTCTAC
>CAZUVK010000029.1:0-7127 GCA_964623785.1 uncultured Gemmatimonas sp.
ACGGCCGCCGACGCACTCTGCCCCCGGCGCGATGGCGAACGCTGCGATCCAGGGAGATCCAAGCTGGCATAAGCGTGTATAGGCGCTTGCATACGTGATCGACCCCGCTCCCCACGTCCAGGACATCGCGTGCACGACTTCCCCAACCTCACGATTCTGGACCATCCGTTGATCCGTCACAAGCTGACGGTTCTTCGCGAGCGCCAGACGTCGAAGAAGCTCTTCCGCGAGCTCGTCGACGAGATCTCGATGCTGATGGCGTACGAGGCAACGAAGGACCTGCCGCTGGAGGCGTGCGAGATCGAGACCCCGCTGGAGCGGACCGAGCAGTTCCGGCTGAGCGGGAAGAAACTCACCGTCGTTCCGATCCTGCGCGCGGGGCTCGGGATGGTGGAGGGCGTCGTCCGGCTGATCCCGTCGGCCCGGGTCGGCCACATCGGTCTGTATCGCGAGCACGACACGCTCCAGCCAGTGGCCTATTATTTCAAGATCCCGTCGGACGCGGCCGCGCGTGATTTCATTCTGCTCGATCCGATGCTCGCCACCGGCGGATCGGCGTCGGCGGCGATCGCGGCCCTCGAGCGCGAAGGCGCCCCCCGCATCCGCCTGCTCTGCCTCGTCGCCGCCCCCGAGGGCGTTCAACTCCTCCTCGAACGCCACCCGGGCGTCCGTGTATTCGCGGCGGCGCTTGACCGGAAGCTCAACGAGAACGGGTACATTCTGCCCGGGCTCGGCGACGCGGGGGACCGACTCTTCGGCACGCGCTGACGGAGCGATCGCGACCATTCGCGCGGTGACGTGGCCCGGGATCGGGTTGACCGGCCCGGCGGCTCCCGGATAGATTTCAGTGTTGCACGGGCCCGTCCGCGGGCCGATTCGGGCCCATAGCTCAGCCGGTTAGAGCAGCGGACTCATAATCCGCCGGTCCTCGGTTCAAGTCCGAGTGGGCCCACTGTAGTAGCCACAACGACTTAGCCCCTCTCGGTGAAGATACCAAGAGGGGCTTTTTCGTGTCTGTGGGTGACTGGCGGGTGACAGATCCCGGCCTTGGGTGCCGTGGGTGACGCAATGGGCTTGACTGTTATCTCGGCCGTACCATCGTGGAGCGAGTCGAGGCGTACCGGCCGAACTCTCTCACGGAGGATTCATAATGACGGTCAACGCCGAAGGACGGACCCTGGGCCGCGTGCGTTTCGTTGGCGGTCCCCTGGATGGAGCGGTGCAGGCCGCCGATACCAATCACCTCTTGAGCGCGCTCGTACATCTCCACCTTCGCTCGGATGAACGAGGCGGTCCGAGCTACTACGGCCTCCGTCGGAGCGACGCGGACGGGTGGAGTTACGAGTGGGTGCCATAGGTAAGACGGACCAGCGATGCAAGGTTGGGGCGCGAGTCAGCGGAGATAGCGTCGACCCCGCAGCTATCGGCGAGCCTTCGGCTGGTGGCAATCTTTGAATTTCTTCACCTTGCCATTGGTGTCCTTCGTCCCACAAGGACATGGATCGTTACGCCCGACGCCCGCGTATCGCTTTTGGTTCCACTCCTTCACGAAGTCGTGCTCCGCCACGCTTGGCATACGGAACGACATGCACGTCTTGCCCCCGACATTGGTTACAGACAGGTCCCCATGCGAGATGATGTCCATCCCGATCAGCATCTCGAACCCACCTCCACCGGGAAACTGGTAGACAAGGATACCGTTGATCCCGACCCGGTTTGGCAATGTCAGGTTCACGACGTAAGTGGGGGATTGGCCAACCCCTCCCGCGTGCGCAACGTTGACGGTACCTACGGGAGAGAGTGACAGGGTTGATGCTACGACTGGAGAGATAACGCTCTTGGTCGCGCCCGTGTCCCAAAGAGCGGTCGTGGTAATCCTCGGAAGGTCCGGATCTAGTGGGAGCGCCGGGTCGAAAGCGGGGAACACCGTCACATTGGTAACCAGCCGGTTCATTCGTCCGTTCGCCCGGAACGTGAACGCTTGAAATGGTGACTTTCTTTCGACGAGAGTGCGAGTTGGTTTTTTCGGCATCCCCTACGCGATTGTCACCGTGTACGCCTCCGGGCCGGGCTCGCAGTGCTGGATCATATATGTGCCCGGCTCGTATCGCTTCTGCGCGTCCAGGAATGCATCGAGGGCGCTGTCGTAAACGCCAGCTACATCTTCGCCACGGATCACGAGGAACTTGTCGCGGTACTTCGCCACCAGCTCGTCCTGGTGGGCCATGAAGAACTCCAGTTCCCGTTCGAACATGTTGAGTCAGGGGTGAGAGTCCGGGCAACTCAGGTGCGACCGTACACACTACGGCGTCGGCGCGTTCCATGCCAGAGTCTCGACCGTTTGGCCCAGACGAGTAAGAAGCGAACCCGAGACCCGACGTGAAGCGGAGCCCCCGCGCGTCATCTCGCCAAGTCCATAGCGATAGAACCGCGCGGGACGGACCGCGGGGCCGGTGCCGACACTGGCTCTGTGCCGGGGTCATGGTCCGGATCCACCGCCGTCCGCCCCACCTGGCACGCGGCGCCGTCCCGACACCCGCGATCTTTCGAGCGCGGCCGTTCGCCCAGACCCGGCGCCGGAACGGGATGGGGTCGTTCCGACGCCCTCGGAACTCCCCACGCCGTCATGCCCCGTCAGCCCAAGCCAGTCGCGACGGTAAGGTCGATAATGACCCACTGTCCCGCCGTGCCGCCGCGCGCCTCCACGTAGTTGTCCACGTCCGTCTGGTCCACGAAGTCGCGCTTCGCCTGCGAGAGAAGGCGCGTGCTCTCCAGGCCGCGCTTCGGGTTCGGCGGACTCTCCGACAGGAATGCGAAGCGGCTGATCGGCTTCGATACGGCTACCCTGAATCCCAATGCCATGATGTCCTCCTATGGATGAACCATGTAGGCGAGGCCCCGCGCCTCAGCCTGTGCCTTCATCGCGCGGTAGGTCGCCGTGCTGGCGTCCTTCGGGATCACCACCGTATCCGCCGGCGGCGTGAACGGCCCCGGTTCCTCGCGAGCCAGGATCACCAGCTGCTGACCACCCTGTTCCGCCAGCGCCCTGGCCCGCCGGTACTTCGCCGCGTCCTTCGCGTCCTCATGCGACAGATAGATCGGCTTCGGCGTCAGGTCGATCGCCTGCATCTCCTCCACCGCGGCCGTCGTCGTGTCCGTGTCCATCACTTCGTTCATTCCCATGGTTCTCTCCTCGTGGTGTGCGCCGCCTACGCGGCCGATAGTTCCATGATCTCCGACCGGATCGCCTCAACCTCCGCTTCGGCGGTCCGGATCTGGTTCTCGACTTCCGACAGCGCGGCCGGGAACGTCTCCGGAGTCGCCTCCCCGTCTTCCGTCGCCCTGGCCGCCTCGGCCATCAACGTGCTGCGTCGCGACCGAAGGGCATCCAGCTTCCGGACCGCAGGCGTCTCACGTCCGTTGGCCACTCGCGCCACCGCCAGCTTCGTGGCGTTCAGGAAGTGGTGGATCTCCACCTCGATTCCTTCGGCGCCCAGCCGCAACGCCTCGAGCCGCCGCTCGCGCTCCACCGACTCCCCGAACCAGGACGCGGGAACGTCCCCGGACCGGGCCACCTCCGCCGCGACGGCCGCACGGTCGTCATTCACCTCCATCTCCGTCTTCACGATCGACCGCCGTACGCCGTCCAGCTTCTCCCGCAGTTCATTCAACTTCCGCTGGTTCTCTCGCATGATCTTTCTCTCCCGTGAATGGTTATCCCCACACCAACGCCACATTCCCCCAGCCCGCTCCCCCAAGGGTCGCCGCCGCCAGCACGAGCGCCCCCGCCGCCGCGTTCGCCACGTCGTCCCTCGAACCCGGCGCGTGGTCCACCGAGTCCTTACCGCCCCGCGCGACCCGCCGCTCCAGCCCCATCAGCTGCGCCCGGAGCACCGGCAGGTCCAGCAACTCCACCGTCCCGCCGTTGACCGGGGCGACGATCTCGCGGTAGATGTCGCTCTTCGTCCGCTCACTCGGCTCGTACCGGATTCCGTGAACCCGGAACCGCTCCCGCGGCCACTCCCCGGCGTAGCGGTCGCCCGTCACCGTCCCCAGCCCGTAGCTCCGCAACAATTCCGCGAACTCCTTTACCACGTCATCCGGCGAGAACGGCGGCCGTCGCTCCCGCACGCAGTCCAGGACGGCTGTCTGCCCCTCCAGATGCGCGACCGCCAGCGTGAACGAGTCCTGACTCCCCCCGCTCGGATCGACGAACGCCACATACCGATGCCGCCGCGGGACTGACGGAAGTTCGCGCCGGTCCGAGACCGTGACCGCCCGGATGGCGTCCGCGTCGAGGAACGCCTCGACATCCCGCCGGAACGACACGCGCCCGTCCATGCCGTACTCGCTCGCCGCCGCGACCGGATCCCCGTCGAACGCCCGCTCGACCACGTGCGCCGGCAGCGACGGGTTCATGCTTCGGGAGTCCGAGTTCCAGACCAGCACGCGAGGGTCATCCCTGCCGAAGCTCCGTTCGACCGCCCGGAAGAGCTCTCCGCGCGCCGCGTACGGATTCGACAGGCCCAAGAGCAATCCGTCGGCGATCGTCGCCATCCCGGGGCGGAGCGCCGACAACACCTCGTGGTCCGGGTTCGCGCTCCCGTCATCGGTGCGCCAGAACGCGATTTCGTCCAGGACGGCGCCGACCACTGTGTAGCCCCGGATCGTCCGGAAGGAAGCCGTCGCCACCTCGATGGTGACCTGGTTATTGAGCTCGATCGCCTCCTTCAGCTCCCGGTGCATGAACGGCTTGAACTCCGGCACCGCGAAGATGCCCTTGAGGTAGTTCAGGACTTGGCGCGCCTGCTTCCGGTCGGCCGCGATCACGGGGATAACGGCCGTCTCCCCGGGCGCCAACCGGGAGGGGTCGAAGCGAATCCCGAGGAACGCCGCGCCTACCGCCGCGTTGCGACTCTTCCCACCCCGCCGGCCGATCGGCATCCACGCCTCCTCAACGGGCTTCTCCGGCGGGCTCTCCCGCTCCGTGTGCCGCGTGTAGATCGCGATCTCCTCGTCACCCATCGGCACCGCGAAGACCGCCTTCCAGAACACTCGCCACGGCTTCCACGTCGGCCCCGTCAAGTCGAGGGTGTCGAGGAACTCGATGATGGTCCCCCGATACGGTCCCACGGCGCGGCGGGTCTGTGCCGCACGCACCAGCCCGCCCCGTCGGGCCGCCTCATTCGTCCGTCGGTCGCCTTTCTTGAACAACCCGGCGTGGTCCCTCTTGCTCACGGTTCCCCCGCGAGCTGGGCCAGCGCGGCGCGAAACTCACCGATCAACTCCCCCGAGATCGAGAGCGGACGCGGGTCCGGCCGCCACGGCTCCACCCATCCCGGTGTGATGGTCAGCGTCTCGGGGTCGCCTTGGGGATCGCGCGTCAGGGAGACCATGTACCCGCGCCCGCCACGGGCGACGATCTTGATGGCCTCGAATGTCATTCGCTCTACGTCACCCATTTGTCACCCACGCCTTTCACAGTCCAGTGTTCATGCGCCCTTTCAGACGACAAGCGGATTCATGATCCGCACTTTCGCCTCTCAACGGCACCTTTTCGCCGACTGATTCGGTGCCCTCCCGGCCTTTCGCCCGCAGTGGGAACGCATTCCACCGGGTGTGTCGCTTCGGGCCGGACGTTTTCGTGTCCCCAGCCATTTCGGGTATATGTGGGGGATGTTAGGTATGTAGTTCCGGCCCCCTTACCCTTATTTCTTCCCCTTTTTTTCCGCGCGTGACTGGAAGTACATACCGAACATGCCGAACATCGGGGTACGTTCATGGTGCGTGCTCCGCGGGAACGACCTGCCAAGAGGCCGAAGTCTTCTTAAGGACGAGCCCTCCAACTGGCCTGCCCTGGTGATCGCGGAACCTTGCACCGATGCTGTGCGGGGTAGCGTGTCCCCCCCGGCTCGGAGCGGCGGCCGTGTCGATGATGGCGGAGAACTCTTCGTCGCTCTTGGCCTTTGCGATGACCTGTGCACTGGAGAACGGCACGGCGTGCGGAAACACGCGGTGGAGTGCGCCGAGTAGTGCGGCGAGCTGTTCAACGTCGTCATCGGCCTGACTACGGATTCGGCCTCGCCCTTCTTCGCCCTCCGTGCCGGCGGGGTCGTCCAGGCCGCACCAGACGACGGCGGACCGCACGAGATCGTCCCACGCCTCGAACGATCCCATACGGGATTTTCCGTGCGTCGGTCTGCCGGCCAGATGAAAGGCGCGTAAGATGGTGAGCGCGGCGGCGACGAGTCGGGGACGTTGAACCCGCACATACGCGAGTAGGTCGCGATGCTTGAAGCCGGTGCGGTCCTCCGGCTGCTCGATGCGCGCGTCCAGGTCGATCGGCACCACCCGACGACCGAGAGTGCGCCGGAATCCCAAGTTATTGCCCGTGGCGAACCAGACGGTTCGGAGCGGTACGCGGACCATCTGCGTCGACCCGAGAACTCGGTCCTCCCATTCCGTTTTCGTCAGTGCCGCCGCGAGACCGTCAGCGCCGATGGAGCCCGAGAGGTTGTCGAGGAGAACGAGCGGTGCGCCACCCACGGCGAGCGAGGTAATCCGCTTGCGGAGCTCCTCGGTCTCGAAGGTCATGGTCATGGCTGGCGCTTCCCTGCCGGTAGCGATCAGCGATACCACGTCGACCAACATCGTCTTACCCGTGCCTGGAGTCGGCGCACGAACCGGGAACATCGGCACCGGCCCGTCGATCATGTGCCGGGCGATCAGCGACAGGACCGCGGCGACGTATGCGGCCCGGTCGGAGTCCGCGACGAACGGGAAGTCCTGGACCGGATCCCGTAGCGTCGTGATCGCTTCGCTGAGGTCGCGTTCGGTCGGCCGATCCGGCACTCCAGGCCAGTTCATCCCCGGCGTCGGGAGATAGAGGAGCCCGGTCTTTTCGTCCCACCCGGGTACGTCGACCACGGACCCGTCAGGCCGCAGCGTCGGGGTTTCCGTAATCGCTTCCAGGTAGCGGAAGGGCCACTCGAGTCGGGCGAGGATCTGCCCCGCAACCCAATCGGGCGGGCGGGACATGACCTCCTCCTTCTTGGTCTCCACCCACTTCAACCAGGTCGCCGCACTGTCCAGGATCGACAGCATGCGCGCCACGCCGGCATCGAGGT
>CAZUVK010000029.1:7137-21915 GCA_964623785.1 uncultured Gemmatimonas sp.
GCATGCGCGCCTGCTCAACGGGTACGATGCCCGGGGAGCCCGGGGCCCGCCGTAACCACTGGTTCCGGGATGATCCGTCCCGTGCGACCGTCACCAGCATCCGGCCCCGCACAAAGAGGTCGAGGTCGTCCCGCTGCTGAATGGCCTCGATCGCCTCGTCGGTGACGGCGTTGAGCTCCTGTCGGATGAAGATCGCCGGCCGGTCACGTTCCAACGGGCTCGCCGCCTCCCGCGCCTTCTGCTTGATCTGGTGCACCGCGGCGGGCGTCATGCCGCTACCTCCCGCGCCGAGAACGCGCTCTCGATGGTCCGCCTAACTTCCCATTCAGGGAGTCCGGCCGATTGTGCCGCGATCGACAGCGCCTCGGCGATCGGGCCGGCGTCCGCCTCGCCGGCCGCGACGAATCGGGCCAACTTGAAGGCGGCCCGGTTGAGCGCCTCGTTCCGCGCCCCGGGCGGCGTGCCGGCGAGCGCCAGACACTCGGATTCGATCGCGGCCGCGACGTACCGCCCACCACGGGGCGCCGCGGGTGCGTGCACGTATGGCGTGACCACTGCCGCGTGGATGGATCGGTCCGGCGGATAGACGGCGATCGCGTCGGGGGCCTCCAGGTCGGTCAGGTACTGCCCGGCCGTGGTGAGCACCTGGTACTCGTGCCCGACCCGACCGCCGATGTAGTAGGCTCGCGAGAGCGAGAACGATTCCGGGGCCGCGATCCCGCCCACGGCGCCGTTCAGTACGGCCGTCCAGCGTCGATGCTCGGAGGGCGCCAGGGGGCAGGCGAACGGCGCGATCACCCGCCACTTCGGGTGTCCCGGCGTGTGGCTGAACGTCGTGACGACCACGGCCCGGATTCCGTGCTCCTCGAGGCGCCGGCGGGCTTCGTCCGGCGTCACTGCTCCCGCGTCATAGTCGAGGGTCGCGCCCGTGACGGTCCGGACGTTGTCGTCGTGCCGGAGCGAGCCTTTCGCGGTCCGCGCGTCGCCCAACGTGTAGATCCCGATGAGCGGCGCGGCCTCCTTCACCGCCTGGGGCTTCGCCCGTTCGAGGCCGGCCACGAACTCGGCCCATGTCGTACGGATCCGTCGTGCGTCCCGGCCCGAGATCGAGGAGAAGAAGGTGAAGACGAACGGATCAGCCACCGGCGCCTCCCTTCGTCGCTGCAACGACCTTGGCCGTGTTCGCGCACGACCGGCGCGCGTGCTCGATCTCCGCTAAGGTCATCGCCATCGGCTGCAGGTAGGGATTCCCCAGCTCGGCGCCGACCGCCTGGACCAGCGTCCCGGCTTCCCCGAGCAGCCGCTCCGCCTCGCGGAGCATGGCGGCCGCGCTCATCGGTCCTTCTCCTGTCCCAGCGCCGCGGCGACCGCATCATCCCACGACGCGGCCGGGTTGCTGTCCAGATGCGCCACAACCCGCGCCCGCAGGTCGGCGGGGACTTCGACCACCGGCGGGTCGGCCGCGAGCTTCTGCGCGGCCTGCTCCAGTTCGCGCCTGAACGCCGCCCGCCGATACGCATGCGCGAGGGTCGCATCGTCGGGCACGACCTTCTGGACGCCGTGCTCGGTGAGCTTCGATTCCAGCCAATCGATCAACTGCTCCGACGTCATCGCGTTGAGCTCAACCCGCGCGCCCATCCAGCCACGGTGGTACGTCCGCGCGACGAGAAATTCCTGCTCCTCGTCGGTGGCCCCGCACTGACGTAGATACCGGCGGGGGGAGGTCTCCTGGCGGCTCGTGACCGGCTCGGACTGCAGGTCCATCTCGTGGACATCCGGTAGGCGCAGCCCGATGTCGATGACCGCCGGAGTCGCCGGAGCGAGACGGGTTCCCCTACGCAACGTCTGGACGATCTTGAAGCCGGAGACATCGAAGTCGTGTGCAACCAGGATCTTCACGCCCTGACTGTGAAGTTCGTGGCTGAGGGTGCACGCGGCGCCCACCGGCACGCCCTTCGTGCTGTAAATGGCGAGGTCGTATCGCTCGGCGATCCCGGCGGCCCGCAGGATCTCGTCGAAACCCTCTTTCTCGATGAAGAGCGCGGCCCGGAACCGATGGTGCGGCCCCTTCGTGTCCAGGCGGGCGGCGAGCGTGCTTACCGGGGTGGTATCCACCTTCCCGTTCGTCCACGACCCGACGTAGCTGGCGACCGCGTATCCGCCGAGCGCGACCTCCCGGCCGGTATGCGGCTCGAGGAGGTGGCCGCGCGCGTCCCAGACGATCAGGTCCCGCCAGGGTGGGTTGTATTTTTCGATGTAGTCCTTCAGGAGCGTCTGCGTGAAATAGGCGCTCGACTTCCAGCACTCCCCGCCGGTGAACCTCAACACCAGCGGCCGGGCGGAGTACATGACCTGCCTGGCGTGTGCCCGATACCGGTCATCCGAACTGGCGTGAGCCCACGCCGGCTCCATCGCTTCGAAGGCTGCGTCGCGGATCGAAAGTCGGTAGGGTCTCGGCGCGCGCATCCGGTCCAGATTCGAAGCGTGGACGCGGTCCTCGCGCTTCTTCGCCTTCTTCCAGTCCTTCGTGACGCCCTTGAGCGCGGACGCCAGGTTGCCTTTCAGGTCGCCGCTCATATCGAGATCGTCTCCTTCCCTCGGCCGGTGTACTGCCAGTCGGGCCGGGCGAGGTGAACGACGACCACCACGGGATCACCGGGGGCGACGCGCATCTCCTGCAGGATCTCGCGGATCTCGGGAGCGGGAACGTCGAGCGTGGGCGACCAGTTCAGCCCGGTCACGATTCGGAGGCCGGCATCATCGTCCTCGCGGATGCCGAAGGCGATCTCGATGACGTAGGGCAGCCGGTCCTGCCCGGTTCGTTTCTGGTAACGGATGGAGCCGACCGATACGCCGGCGTGCTCGACCATCCACTCCGTCAGGTGGACCCGGCCGATCACCCCCAGCGCGGGGGGCTTCGGTGGCCGCGACGCTTCCTGCATCCGGTCCAGCAGAACCGCGAGGGCATCATCGTCGAGGTCCCCACCTTCAACCAGCTCGTGGAGATGATCGCGCTTGAATCCGTCCGTTACCGCTCTCTGCTTCGCCGTGGCCGAGAGACCCCTGAACCGCGAGACGAACTCCCGGACCGTGATCGGCGCCATACCGTAGCGTTCGGAGGCGACGTAGTGCGCGACCAACTCGCGGAAGGTCGCCAAGTCGTACCAGTGGGGGACGAGCGCGTCATCGGCCCGCCACTTCTTCCAGCCAGGTACGTTCGCGCGGATCGTCTCGCCGTTCAGGCGGAGCGTCGCGTGCGGGTTGAAGGCGGCGAACGCCTCGATCAACTCGCGCGGAGTCGGTGTCGTTTTGTAAGAAACGTCAGATTCGGAATCGTCATCAGCTAGCTGAATCTCCGGCCAGCCGAGGTGGATCATTGTCCCGCCGTGATCGTCACCCTCGGTGATCTCGTGCTTGATGGCGGGTCGCTGCTCAATCCGGTCGAGCGTCACCTCGATCTCGTGATAGAGACCGCGGGACTCGACGGTGATCGCGCTCCTGCCGGTCGCCACGAACGGCGCGGCCCAGATCACCTTGAGCGCATTGCCCAGCCTGCCGCGGGTCGGGGCGATGTATCCGAGCTTGTCACTCACCCGGACGTTGTAGTCCAGAGAACGCTCGATCGTCTCGGCCGGGATTCCGGGGCCGTTGTCGGCGACGATGATACCGTCTTCGTCGACCTCGACATCGATCTCCGGGGCGGAACCGACTTCACTCGCGTCGAGCGCGTTGTCGATCAGCTCCTTCAGGATCGCCACTCGCCAGGCGTCCCGGCTGGCGCCGATCTGCATCCGGAGTTCGGCCTCGGTGAAGTATTCGAGCCCGCGAGAGATGACGAAGGTCCGGCGCGGTGAAACTGTCCCGTTCATGCTGCCTCGCCCTTCTCGTCGCCGAAGGGGCCGGCGAGCGCGGCGTCAAGCTCGCGATCGAGTGCGTCAGAACCGAGTACGGCGATGAGCCAGAGATATTCCGGATCGCTCGCCATGCCGGCGAACACCTGAGCGGCCGTAAGGAAATCGGAATTGCGCGCGCGTCGGCGCGTGGGTACCTTCATTGAAGCCTTCATCGTGCTCGTCCCATGATGAGGGTGTTCAACGAGAGGCCGCCCCGGCACAGGGCGGTCTTTCGTCGTTTCAGGAGTTGGGGTCGTCGTCCGAGCGGGTTCCGCCGCGATCGAGCCAGGTGCGTACGGCCGCGGGGTCGTACCTGTAGGCGCGACCGAACTGGATGGATGGCAGGACGCCATCCCGAGTCAGCTCGTAGATGCGCGAGAGTGGATAGTTGGTCTGGACGGCGAGTTCCCGCGCCGTGAGAAGGCGCGGCAGGGCGGCGGTCGTCATCGAATCGTCCTCCGAGCGTTGGGAGCGCTCGGAAACGCAAAAAGGCCCGAGCGCATGCGAGAGCGACGAACGAAAGATCGTCCGTCGAGTCTGCGCACGGGCCCGGGCCTAGCCCGGTTAAGCCATCGGCCCCATTGGGGCCTCCCAGTTCACGACGATCGTTCGGGCCCTACCCGAACAACCGCGGAACTCACGGCTTACCTCATGATCGCGCGACGCTGGGGTCCCAAACCCGCCGTCCTCCAGAATCGGCCTTACCGATCCCGCACCGGCCTACAGGTGCGTCATTCGCGACAAATCCAAACTAGGGGTACGCAGAGCCAATGTCAACGCAGGCGAACAAACTCTACGTGAGCGGCGCGGCCGGGTCGGCGTTCTGTTCAGCTTGCGGGAAGGCATACGCGACACGGCGGAAGCCGAAGTCAGGCCAGGGCAACTTCTGCCCGGCGTGCCGGGAGGGCGGCGCCGCGAACCGGCTGCACATGCGAAGGAAGCGGGCGGGTTCGTGACCCTGTTCGGGCAGTTCGCCCCCCTCCGTCGAAATGCGGTCGGTTAGGCGGCCTGTCCCTCGGGAGTGGTGAGGGTGTCGATTAGTCACCTTTCCGCGAGTATCCCCATCCATGACCAACGGATACGATATACTCTTGCGTCACCCGTTCGCTGTAGTTATCCTGCGTTCAGGCGAGTTTGCTTCCTGTCACCCACGCGAGGGCGGAACGATGGCGATCGAGAAGCGGTTGAGCGCGGACGGCTCGGCGCGATGGAGGATGAAGGTGTTCATCGGCCGCGAGAAGGATCCGACCACCGGGAAGATGAAGAGGCGCTTCATCGAAGGCACCTTCGACACGAAGCGGGAAGCCGAGGCGGAGGAACGCCGGCACAAGTCCATGATGGACCAGGGCGCCAAGCTCGCGCGGCCGACGAAGGAGACGTTGAACGAGTACCTCGAGAAGTGGCTGGACGCGAAGCAGGGGACCGTTCGCGCCCGGACCATCCACGACTACCGCTCAATCGTCGGACGGTACATCACGAACCCGCCGAAGGGCGCCCCGCCCATCGGCTCGTGGCGTCTGACGATGTTGACGACGGACGGGATTCAGGCGTTGTACGACCATCTCTACAAGGAGGTGCGTCTCGCGCCGCGCACGATCCACTATCTGCACACGGTCTTGCGAATGGCGCTGAAGGATGCGGTCAGCCGGAAGAAGCTCGCCTCGAATCCGACCGACCACGTGACGCGAAAGACGCAACCACAGGATGAAACCGAAGGGGTGGAGGGGCAGACCAAGGTTGTGCGGGCGATGACCCGGGATCAGGCCTCGCGCTTCATGGAAGCGGCGCGTGAGGATCGATATCACGCCCTCTGGTTGGTACTCATCATGGGCGGGCTGCGACCGAGCGAGGCGCTCGGGCTCGGCTGGGCCGACGTGGACCTCGGGGAAGGGAAGGTCTACATCCATCGTACACTGACCCGCGTTGGCGTCGAAGGCTGGAAGCTCGTGCCGACCAAGACCACGGAGAGCCGGCGGAATATCACGCTTCCCCAGGTCGCGGTCGCGGCGCTCCGGACGTGGAAGGCGACTCAGGCGAAAGAGCGCCTGTTGCTCGGGAGCGAGTACGACAACAACGGGCTCGTGTTCACGACGGAGTTCGGCAAGGCGCTGGACGCGTCGAACCTCTGGAACCGTAACTTCCGCTCGGTCATGAAAGCGGCGGGGCTCGGCGAGTCGGAAGGGGAGGGCCGGTCAGAGAAATTCCGGCCGGCGTTCCGCATGTACGATCTGCGGCACACCCACGCGACCCTACTCCTCCTCGCTGGAGAGAGTATCAAGCTCGTGTCGGAGCGTCTCGGGCACGCGTCGATTGTCCTGACCGCCGACACCTACAGCCACGTCCTGCCGTCCATGCAGCAGGGAACCGCCGACAGGCTGGATGCCATGTTCGGTACCGCCTGAAACGCGCCTCCGTGGGTGACTTGTGGGTGACAGCGCGAACGAAACACGGAAAACAGCGGCAAAGAGTGACTGGCGGAATACTCAATAAAATGTAGTCATAATGCGGTGTTTCTCGCAATCGGGCGAACGGCGGCGTACGGCGAAAAACTAGGTTTTTCGGACTCATAATCCGCCGGTCCTCGGTTCAAGTCCGAGTGGGCCCATTGCGGAGGATCGCTTCATGGCCGCCTGGACGTCGAGTTCATGCGGCCTTTCTTCGTGCGGTCGCCTCCCGCGCTCGCACCACCATTCAGGCAAGATCAAGGAGAGGACAATGACGAAGCCCGGTCGGGTCGCCATGTCGACACTATTTGTCTCCGGTATCGCAGCAGTCTCGATCGGCGCTGCCAGCGCCGCCGCCCAGCAGCCATTCGTCGCGGGCGACCCCCTCGGCGTCCGCGTCGATGGCGAGTTCCAGCCGATGTCCGCCAACGTCAAGGTATTCGGCGGTGTGGTCAGCGCCGAAAGCTGCTCGTACCACCCCACCCGCGACCTGATCATGGTGATCAACCGCGGCGCCAACCAGAACGAGATCCCGAACGACGGATACGTCTCGCTCATGAACCATGACGGGTCGATCCATACGACACGCTGGATCGGCGTGAACCGCAACGGGCTCACCCTCAACCAGCCGCTCGGCAGCACGGTGCACGACGGGCACCTGTACGTTGCCGATCGCGACGGAGGGACCAGCCCCGACGATCGGAGCATCTCCGTTCTGCGTTGGTTCGACCTGGAGACGGGCGCCCCGGCCGGCGAGTACCGCGTGGAGGACTCCACCGGATTCAACGACATCGCGATCCGGGCGGATGGCACGATCTATGGCACAGACACGGGTAATTCGCGCATCTATGAGATCAACCCCACCGGAAGCTGGCGCGTGCTCCTCGATGGTGCGCCCCTCAACCTTCCGAACGGCATCGCGGTCGACAACGAGGGAAACCTCGTGGTCGTCAATATCGGTGACGCGAACGTGCTCACCCTTACGCCCTCCGCCGCGCTCCTGCGCACGGAGCAGGCGGTCCAGGCGGGCAATGACGGTATCGAGATCATGGCCGACGGCACCAAGTACGTGAGCAGCGTCCAGCTGGGCGGAGTCTCGCGCATCCGGCCTGGCCAGCCCGCCGAGCTGATTGCGTCCAACATCCCCAGCGCCGCCTCGATGTGCTACGACGCGGGGGCAAACCAGCTCGTGATCCCGATGAACCCGAACAACTCCGTCGCGATCGTTCCCCTCGACTGAGCTTCGAAGCGGATTCGCGCGAACCTCCCCCGGCGCACACGGTGCCGCGGTCGGTCACAATGACGAGCGGCGACGGCGAACATCTCGTTCGTCGTCGCCGCTCGGGTCCGGCCCCCTCATAAGACCTCAGAACCGGTTGTTCACCACATTGTTGAAGATCGAACCGAACTGGTACGACAGCCCGAACGAACCACCGTACTCATAGTCGGTCGCCTCCTGCCGGATCCTCAATAGCCGTTCCTCCTCCGTCAACCCCGCCCCCGAGAGATAGATCTGATCGTTCACCGACGATACGTTCGCGTTGAGGTTCAGGTCCAGTCCCCGCGTGATCCGGTAGCTCAGGTTGCCTCGCAACGAGAGGTTGTTCTGCTGCAGGTCGTGCATGTATGTCGAAGCGTTCGCCGTGACCGATGCATTCCCCCAGGGTTGCCTCTGGGAAAACTGGATCGTCAGGGCCTGCTGCCCCCGGACTTCCGACATCTTCCCGTGGACCGTCTCCAGCATGTACCCGCGATACACCGGCCCGATCTCGTAGAACACCGTGAGCGACCGCCGCGTCGCCTCCTCGTAGGGGAAGTAGCTATACTCGATCGCCGGGTTCAACTGTACGCGAAGGCTCTGGTTCTGCTGCGTCTGCCGCGCGGGACCTCCGCTAGCTCCGACCGACCAGTGATCCGCGATCGAGTAGACCACCCTCGCGTTGACGTTCCAGTTCGTCCGCTCGTCGATGAAGCGGGTCCCGTTGGTCCGCTCGGTTTCCAGCCGCCTCATGTTCCAGTTTCCGCCGAGACTGGTCTTCCAGGTCAACGTGGTTCGGGAGGCGTTGAATCCCCCGTTCACCTGGAAATCCTCGCGCGTGGATTCGCCGCTGAAATTCCCGTTCGCGTTGACCCGAAACGTCCAGAGATTCCAGGGATCGTCGACCGCATCGGCGGCGACCAGACCCGCGGCGGCCGCGGTCGCGCGCGCGTCGAGCGCCTCCAGCCTTACGAGCGTTCCGTACCCGTTCGCGTTCGCGAACTGCGCCAACCCCAGCCCGAATGTGTAGGCGATGGCGTCGAGCGATTCACGTTGCGTGTCCGTGCCGCGTGACTGAAACCGGCTCTGCGCCTGGTAGCTGGTGGCCACGCCCCGTCCGATGAAGTCGAGCTGGTAGTCGCGCCCGCCCGCGGGCAACTGCGTGCTCGTCATGATCACATGGACGTGCGAGTCCTGCGGATCCCGGACCCAATCGACCCAGCCGATCTCCGTCCGATAGTACGTCTCATCACATTGCGGGCCCTGGCAGTCGAAGTAGACCCGAACGCGGGCGCTCGATGGAGCAGGTTCCTGGGACCAGAGGGACACCGGAAACGCCAGAAATCCGAGCAGCCAGGGAAGGCCGCGGATCGGGGTGATCTTGAACGTCATTCTCTCGCGAGTGGGGGGTGGACGGAGCGAATCAGGCCGAGTTCGACAGACACGACGTGGGAGGCGCCGAACGGGAAGACGGTACCCGTACGGATGTTCTACCTGCACGGCGATGGTTGCGGGCCGGGAAAGTATCGGCCCGGCAACCAATCGGCCAACATTCCGACCCGCATCCACACGGCTATATGATGCATAATTTCATGCATCGCCGCAAATCGTTGGGTGAAATGTCGGAGATCTTTCTCGGAAGTGGGCGGAAGGCGTGACTGCTGCGTCACTTGCGAGTTTCCGGGAAATCAGTCTGTCTTGGACGCTGCAAGGGGCGTCGCGGGAGGAGGGAGACTCCAACGGGCGCGTAACGCCGCCCGTCGAAGCTGGAGGAAGATTGGAAGGAAGGTCAGATGCGGGGAGAGAGGTGGCGATGGCCGTCGAGCGCGGCGTGATGCGCGATCGGCGGAAGTCCGGTCAGATAGTCCGTCAATGGGTCGGCGCAGCCCCCGGGAATCGATAGAACGCCCGAGGCGTCGGGATCGGTATCTGCCAGGGGCAGTACGTTGAACCCATCGCCCTCGCCGGGGTGGAGCCACAGCTTCTCCGGCCCCACCTCGTGATCGAGTACGGCCCGGATCGTGGCGAGGAATCGGTCGAGGGACCCACCCTTCGCGAGATATGCGTTGAACCCGGCGCGTCGAAAGCTGGCGGGGTCCCGCCTGTCGCCGGACAACGCCACCACGGGGATGGCCGTGGTATCGCTCCGGCCGCGGAGCTTCCGGATCGTGTCCCAGCCGTTCATCCCGGACATGGTGATGTCCAGCACGACGACGTCGGGGCGTTGCGTTTCGATGATGCGTAGCGCGGACATGCCTGAGTCGGCGGTCCCCACGCGATAGCCCTCCAGGCTCAGGACGAGTTCGAGGTTCATGCGAACCAGCTCGTCATCGTCAACGATCAGAACGTTCAGCGACATTCGAGTACCCGGCGGTCGTGATGATACGGTTCGGCGGCGACCCCTGTTCGCCGGGCCGCGGCGTGTCGTGCCGAGGACGGATTCCGACCCGGCGCCTCCGCTTTGTGAGGTCATTCCCACGGGAAGTCGCGGGCCATATGGTTGCGGGGTTGGTTTCATCCTCGTATCTCCAAGAGCACCAAGGCGTTGACGCCGACTGCGGCTTCCCTTGCCACGCCGAACGCGGGCATCGGACCGTGCCCGCCTCGTATCGATTCGTTGCAGGATCCAGGACTGGCCGTTCGTCCGAAACGGAATCGCGGCTCGCGTCGTAGACTGTGGACGAGGCGGGCACGAAAGGCCCGCTTCGGCGTATCCCCAATTCCGATCACGCCCACTCGTCAGGAAGCGAATGCACGATTCCTCAGCGAACACGCGAAACGGACCCGCCGCCGTGCGTATTGACGGACTTCAGGGGTATCCGACCACGCTGTCGCCGGACCGGAGCCTTCTCAGGTACTACGTTCTGACGTCGCTGCTCTTCGGGCCATTCTTCGTATTCGCGCTGATCCCCCTGTACTTCCGGTACCATACGTTGCGGTACCAGATTGACGAGGAGGGGATCAGTATGCGATGGGGGATTCTCTTCCACCGGGAGGTCTCGCTGACCTACGCAAGGATCCAGGACATCCACCTCTCCAGTAACGTGGTGGAGAGATGGCTGGGTCTGGGTCGCGTGCAGGTTCAGACGGCGAGTGGGAACGCCGCGGCGGAGATGACGATCGAGGGATTGCGGGAGTACCAGGAGATACGCGACTATCTGTACTCGCGCATGCGGGGCGCGCGGGCGGGTGCCAGCGGCGGGGTGGCGACCGCTGGCCGCACGCACGCCGCGGCGGGGGCCTCGGGCGACACCGAGCTGGCGGCCGCGCTGCGCGCCGTCACCGCGGAGATCCGCGCGCTGCGGGAATCACTGCCCACCGCGCCGCGCGCCGGAGGCGAAGAGTGAGCGCCCTGCGCGAACGCATGCTCCAATTCCTCAAGATCCCACCTGAACCCGCGGCGCCCTTCGGTGCCAGCGAGGTGCGGGTCTTTCACGCGTCGCCGCGCTATTTCCATTACCGGCTCGCGACGTGGGTGCTGGGACAGCTCGCCGGTCTCTCGGGTCTTCTCCTCGGTCTCTATTTTCTCTCCCGGGTCGATCTCCCTGGAGCGGCGAGTTACGTCGTCACCGGAGTCGAGGCGTTCGCGTGGCTGGGTTACATCGTGCAGCTGCCAATCAGCTTTCTGCTGATCCGGTTTGACTACGAGATGCGCTGGTACATCGTCACGGACCGGAGCCTCCGGATTCGCGAGGGTATCGTCAAGCTGCGTGAGAAAACGATGACGTTCGCGAACATCCAGCAGATCTCGGTGAGACGGAACCCGTTGCAGCGACTGCTGGGGATCGCTGACGTGCACGTGGAGACGGCCGGCGGCTCAGGGAAGACCGATGGCTCAGGGAACAACCACGCGGAGTCGATGCACGAGGCGCGATTCAGCGGTGTCGCGAACGCTGAGCAGATCCGCGACACGATTCGCGAGCGGGTCCGGATGCACCGGGACTCCGGCCTGGGCGATCCGGACGACCGGTCGGATCCCGGTGATGCCCCGGAATCCGGAGATGCGGCGCTCGCGGCGGCGCGGGAACTGCTCGACGAGGTCCGCAATCTGCGCACGACGGTCACCGGGCGGGCCGCGCCGTCGCTTCCGGAGCCAACGTGATCGCGTTCGCCCGGTTGACACCGGCTCGGCTGAACCGGTACTTTGAAGGATTGATTCCGCCGCAAGATAGCGCGCTCATCCTTTCCCCAATTCTCTCCTGTTGATCGGGGGATCTTCCTGATGTTCAAAGATCTCAGAGTTCGCATCCTGGTCATCGTCGGCATTCTCCTGGTGAGTGCCTGGACGTTGTACGATCGCGGAATCACCCTCGGGCTGGACCTCCAGGGCGGTACCTACCTGGCGCTCGAGATCCAGGATCCGGACAACGCCCTTTCGGTGGCGCAGCGGTCCGACGCGATCGACCGGGCGGAACGGGTGATCCGCTCGCGCGTCGACGAACTCGGCGTGGCCGAACCAGGCATTCAGAAGTCCGGTCAGGAGCGACTCGTGGTTGAGCTGCCCGGTGCTTCCGGGGAGGTCCAGCAGCGGGCGAAGGACGTGATCCAGCGGAGCGCCTTCCTGCAGTTCCAGATCGTTCGCCCAGCCTCGGATCTGGCGGCGTCGCTCGCGCGAATCGACCGGGCCGTCGCGGCCGCCGGCCTCGCCGACGAAACGCCGAGCGCCGCCCCGGCGCCATCCACGACGCCCGGGCTGAACCTGTTCGAAACCGCCGACACGACGACCGACGCGGACTCGACGGCTGTATCGCCGGATTCGGCTGGCGCGGTGAGTGACACGGCTGGAGTGCTCGCTGCCACCGATCAGTCCCCGGGGTCGCGTTCCTTCAGCGCGCGCCTGGTTCCGGGCACGGCCGGCGCGGAGGGAATCTTCCTTGTGGGCATCGAGGACGTGCCGTTCCTGGAACGCGCGATCGCGTTGCCGGAGGTGCAGGCCGCCATGCCGCGCGGGACAGAGTTCATCTGGGGCATCGCGCCGTCGGGCGTGGCGCTCCCGTACCGTGAGTTGTTCCTCCTTGAGCAGCAGCCACTGATCACCGGCGAGCGCCTCGTCGACGCACAGGCTCAGCGTGACCCCCAGCTCGGGCAGCCGATCGTCACCTTCGAGTTCGACAGGCAGGGCGGCCGCATCTTCGAACGTGGCACCAGCCCCAACGTCGGGAACCTGATGGCGATCGTCCTCGATGATCAGGTGTTCAGCGCGCCGGTCATCCGCCAGCCCATCGGAGCACGAGGCCAGATCGAAATGGGCGGCGGAACGCTTGAGTCGGCGGGCGATCTGGCCCTGGTGCTGCGCGCGGGTGCGCTGCCGGCACCGATTGAGATCGTGGAGGAGCGAACGATCGGACCTTCACTCGGCCAGGACTCGATCGATCGCGGTATGTTCGCCGGCATGCTCGGCATCGTGCTTGTGATCGTGATCATGGTGGGGTACTACCGGTTCTCCGGCGTGATCGCGGTTCTGGCGCTTGTCGTATACGTCGCTCTCGTGCTCGCGGGACTGTCGGGCCTCGGGGCGACGCTCACGCTGCCGGGCATCGCCGGCCTGATCCTCTCGATCGGCATGGCCGTCGACGCGAACGTGCTCATCTTCGAGCGAATACGCGAGGAAATCATCGACGGCAGGTCGCCGCGAATGGCCGTGAGCGAAGGCTTCGGCAACGCCCTTTCGGCAATCATCGACGCGCAGCTCACGACGCTTCTCACAGCGCTCGTTCTCTTCCAGTTCGGAACCGGCCCCGTCCGCGGTTTTGCCGTGACGCTGGCGCTCGGCATCATCGCATCCGTGTTCACGGCGGTCTTCGTCACGCGAACGTTCTACATGATCTACCTCGACCGCCACGCGGCCGTCGAAGGCATCAGTATCTGACCCGGGATCGAAACGGTACCATGCGCATTTTCGCGGACGCGGACTATCCGTTCCTGAGCTGGCGCCACAAGGCGTACCTCGTCAGCGGGCTCCTCCTTCTGGCTGGAGTCCTGGCGATGGTGATCAACGCAGTGGCGCTGGGCTCGTGGCTGAGATACGGCGTCGACTTCACGGGCGGAACCATGATCCACGTGAATTTCGCCAGCGCGGTCCAGGCCGACGAGATTCGGGCGGTGAATCCGGACTGGCAGATCACCCGGTTCGGCGAGGTTGATGAGTCGGAGTATCTGATCCGGATTCCGACGTTCGAGAACAGTCTTGGGGTGGATCCGGTGGCCGAAGTGTCGAATGGGCTTACGCAGGCATTCGGCGAGGATTCCTTCGAGGTGGTCCGACGCGAGGCGGTCAGCGCGCGGGTCGGGGGCGAGCTGCAGCAGAGGGCGCTCCTGGCGATTCTCATCTCGCTCGTGGGAACGCTCCTCTATCTCGCCTACCGGTTCGAATGGCGATTCGGGCTGGCCGCGGTCGTGGGAACGCTCTACAACGTTCTCGTCACCCTGGGGATCGTTGCCATGCTTCGCATGGAGGTCTCCCTGACGACGGTCGCGGCGGTCCTGACGATCGTCGGCTATTCGCTCAACGACACGATCGTCGTTTTTGACCGTATCCGGGAGAATCTAAGCAAGCATCGGACGGTGTCGTTCATGGAAACGTGTGACCGCGCGGTGAATGAAACGCTGCCGCGAACCGTGCTTACGTCGGGTACAACACTCGCCACGCTTCTGACCCTCTATCTCTTCGGTGGAGCGGTCATCCGGGACTTTGCGCTGGTGTTGATCCTGGGCGTCGCGATCGCTACCTTCGCCACCATATTCGTCGCCACGCCGGCCCTCGCGGAGATCGAGGCGAGGTGGCCGCGACGGAAGCAGAGGGCGACGCCCGCGTCGGGCAAGTCCCGGCGGAGGACGGCGGAGGCGCGCGTCTGACGCTCCGCCCGGGTTCGACCGAACCGCCGCGATCACTCGCGGCGGTTTTTTTCGTCATCATGGCTGATTCCAACTTGATCGACTCGCACGCCCATCTCACGGATGAACGTCTCGCTGGCGAGACCTTCGAGGTTCTGGCGCGCGCCCGGGAAGCCGGGGTAGCCACAGTCATCACGATCGGGTCCAACGTCGCGGACAGCGAGCGGGCGACGCGGCTCGCGCGGGAGTACGAAGGGGTCTACGCGACGGTCGGGATCCACCCACACGAGGCTGACGGCGCCAACGACGAAGCGTTCGCCAGGATCCGCGAACTCGCGGCAGCGGATCG
>CAZUVK010000029.1:21925-22594 GCA_964623785.1 uncultured Gemmatimonas sp.
GGTGGTTGGCATCGGCGAAACGGGCCTGGACTTCCACTACGACAACGCCCCGAGAGTCGCGCAGGCCGAATCGTTTCGTCGCCACCTGAAGCTCGGCCGCGAGCTGGGCATGCCGGTCGTCGTCCATGCCCGGAGCGCGGACAGGGAGGTGGCGGAGATCATACGTGATGTCGGCTGGGGCCGCGGCGTGCTCCACTGCTTCAGCTCGGAGCGGCCCCTGCTCGACACGGCGCTCTCGCTCGGCTGGTACATCTCGTTCGCGGGGGTGATCACCTTCTCGCGGTGGAACGGCGCTGACCTTCTGCGGTCCGTCCCGCTTGACCGTCTGCTCGTGGAGACCGACAGCCCATACCTTGCTCCCGTTCCGTTCCGCGGCAAGCGGAACGAGCCGGCGCACGTGCGGCTCGTCGCCGAGCGCGCCGCCGAGCTCCGCGGGGAAACGCTGTCGACGCTCGCCGCGGCGACGACGGCGAACGCCCACGCGCTCTACGGGATAAGTACATGACTTCGGCCCATCCCGCTCGGTGGTCCGTCGCGCTCCGCCTTGAACGCGTGAGCTGAGGCCGTGGCCCGCCGAATCCACATCCTGCCGGATCACCTCGCCAACCAGATCGCCGCCGGCGAAGTGGTCGAGCGCCCGGCCTCCGTCGTCAAGGAACTGGTCGAGAA
>CAZUVK010000030.1:0-8628 GCA_964623785.1 uncultured Gemmatimonas sp.
CGGGCCTGCGCTCGGACCCCACCTCGTTGCACAGGAGGAGGAGACTCGGACGGAAGAGCTTTCCCCGAATCTGCAGGAGATAGTCGTTGATTTCGCTGATCCCGTCGAAGTCCGCGACGAGGATGCGGCGGAACTCGTCGACCACCCGGTCCAGCCGATCGGCGATGGGTGCCTGAATCCGTGAAAGCGCGGGCAGGTCGGTACGCAGCATGTCGAGTCGAGATCGCCTATTTTCAGGGGATTCGCGGGGGGCCAAGCTAATCGTTCGACTCGGGGATTGTCAAAGCGGGCGCCGACCCGGACCGGTGTGGACGAGGAATTGCGCTCCGGCGGCGGCGGGACGGCGTCCGTTTGGGCCGTCAACGCCGGGAAAGTGGCGCGACGGTGAGTCCTCTGGTAAAGTCATGGCGCGACGGAGCGGCGGTGAGAGGAATCACCGTTCCACGCCGTCGCGATCACTCGATCGTTCCCGGCCGGGTGAGCACACTCGACAACTGACGGTGCAATTGATGTTGGAGATCCCGACGACACCTCCGTCGGAGCGGTATCCGGGGCGACCGAAGGGTGGTCGGATCGTGGTGATCGCCCCAACCCGGGCGGCGTGCGAGACGATCGAGCTGGGCATCGGCCTGACGCATGTCGAGACGGTGCTCCAGAAGGAGCATGGCGACGACCTTCGGCGGCTGGCTCGGTCCGGTCTTGGCTTCGGTATCGTCGCCGGGACCGGCACGGGAAAGACCCTCGCGATCCGGCCGATCGCCGAGGAGATCGTTGGGCTCCCGCTGAACGTCGGCGTCGTGAACCGCGAGCGGGAGGCGACGCCGGACACACCGAGTTGGAACATCGTCATCGTCACCACCGGCATCGCCCGGCGCTGGCTCCAGGACGACCTGATCAGCGCCGAAGACACGCTGATCGTCGATGAGATCCACCAGACCTCAGCCGAGTTGGAACTCTGCCTGGCGCTCGGCAAGCGCGCCAACTGCCGTTTCATCTGGCTGTCCGCGACCGTCGATCCGACGTTCTACGCGAAGTACCTCGACTCCGCCGAAGTGATCGAATCGTCCGCGTTCGATCCGCGGTTCTCGGCGAAGGTGGGCGTCGTAACCACGACGAACCCTTTGCACTTCCTGGATGAGAAGTTCCTCCGCCGCGTGGTGCGGGACCGGCGCGGCGTCGCGGTCTTCGTCCCCACCCGCGCGGAGACCGAGCAGGTCGCGGAGGTCGTCGGTGAGCGCTGGGACCGCATCTTCACGCAGTACTACCACGGCGGCGAGCCCGTCACGAAGCTCCGCCCGTTTCTGGACGGCGACGCTCCACATCCCTACCTCCTGTCGATGACGGCCGCCGGGCAATCCGCGCTCAACATCCGCGGGCTGGACACCGTGGTGATCGAGGACGCGCGGTTCACGACGATCGTCCGCGGTGGGAAGAACGTGCTCACGCGGCTTCCGCTCGGTGCGAACGAGATCCTCCAGATGGCTGGCCGGGTCCACGGGCGCGTCGCGGATGGCGAGGTCTGGATCCTGTCGGAGCGTGACATCGAGTTTGCGGCGCTGCAGCCGACTGAGCCGAACTTCCAGCTCGCGGGTGATCCGGAACGAGTCGCGATGACATGCGCGGACGTCGGCGTCCGCGCTGACGACCTCGACCTGCCTGTCCCCCTCGATCGGATGGCCTACCGGCGCGCGCTCAACCTCCTCATGGAGCGAGGACTCATCGCGGGGACCCGGCTGACGGAGTACGGGCGGAAGGTCGAGGTGCTCCCGGTCGACAGGCCCTGGGGCGAACTCCTCGTGAACTCGGACGAGCAACTGATCCCACTCGTCGCAACCTGCGCTTCGATCGAGTCCCTCCACAGGATGACGAGGCAGGACCGTTCGATCCAGGCGTACATCGTCCCGGGTAGCGACCACCTGACCGCCTACCGCCTGTACGAGGACGCGCTTGCGAATTGTGGCTCGCTCGGAACGGTATACGGGTTGCCCCGTCACGTCTTCGACAGCGACGCGCTCGCCGAGTGGGCCGACGACCGGGGCGTGCTTCTCCGATCCATCGAAGACGCCGCGCTGGCCCTCGCCTCTATCTACCGATCCCTCGAACTCGTTCTCCCGCGAAGTCTTCCGCGGCTCACGCCGCGATTGACCGACGAATGGCGCGACCTTCTGGCCAGGGTCATGCCGTTCGGCCTCGTGGTCGATGAGGAAACGAGCTGGGGGGAGCAGGTCCGTGTCTCGCAGACCAGCGTTTGCTCCAACTGGGGGGCGATTGTTGGCGACCTGCGGTACTTTTCCGACCGCTTCGGCCGGGCGCGTGGCGCGATCGAGGGCACGCAGGTGCCTTACGAGATGGTCTGGAAACATGCGACCGTGAAGGAAGGCGAGGCGGTGTACGACGCGGCGAACCGACGCGCGCCACTGCGGCTGCGGCACGTCCGGGAGTTCCATGGGTTCGAGCTAGACGCGGAGGACATCGCCATCGAAACGTTCACCCCGGCGAACGTGGTCGGCGCGCGGCGGGCGCTCGCGGAAGCGATGGCGGCGGGCGCGGCGTATCACCGTGACATACGTGAGAACCGCGGCGCGTTCCGAGAGCTACGAGAGGTCTACCGCCGATCGGGAGGCGTGACACCCGACGTCAATGAGGCGGCGCTGACGGACTACTTCCTCGGAAAGCTCGAGGGAATCAACTCCCTGGACGAGTTCGTGGAAGCGGACATGACGCTGGATCCTGACTCCTTCGTGGCGCGGGAGGAACGACGGCGCTGGATGGCGCTGCCCGACAGCGTCGAGATGCGGGGAGCGGCGGTTCCCCTCGACTACGCGCTGGAGGACGGCGTGGCCGTGGTGCGGGCGAGGATCCCGGAGAAACTGCTCTGGCAGCTGGCGCCGAAAGACGCCCCGGAACTTGACCGGCCACTACGATGGACCGTCATTCGCGGGAAGAAGGGATCTATTCGAGCGGACACACTGGACGAGGCGCGCGAACTTGCGTCGTTGTCGAGGGCGGAAATCCGCGCGCGCGAAGCGAAGGCGGATGCTGGGGGGGATCGGAGGCCTGAGGCCGCCACGAGTGGGCGGCAACCCGGCCGCCGGGGCGAGGGCGGTTCACGAGGGGGCGCGTCGGGCGCGAAGCGAGGCGCGGGCGGGCCGGGATCCCGCGGCGGGGATCCGCGGAACAGGCGTGGGAAGGGAGGACGCGGAACCAGGCCACCCCATGGTGGCCGTGGCCGACCGCGCGATGACTGAATCGGCTGGATCAATCAAACCAGGAGGGATCGATGGCGCAGCAGGATGATCATTTCCACGAGGATGAGACCGAAGGCGATGGCGCCGTTGGAATGGCGATCGGATTTCGGATCATCGAGCACGATGGCAGCTTCTACCTCGCGGAAGCGGAGATAGCGCCATATGTGGACGAAAAGGACGAGCTGGGGGTTACGATCGTCTTCCATCCGCTCGACGGGATCAACCCCGTGGAGTCGGAAGAGGACGTGGAATGGCCGGCCTGGCCGATCGACATCGACGACGAACTCACGCGCGACCCGAATGACCCGCTTCCGGTGCAGTTCGGATCGATCGTGAGGCAACTTCACGCGCTGGACACCACGCAGCTCCGCCGGTACCTGGAGATGGCGCGGGAGATCGCGGCCGAAGAGGAGGGTGCGAGTCTCTAACCAACGCTGGTGCGGGACGTTCGCCGCCGCGAATCAATCCGGACACCCGTGGAGTCACGCCGGGTGTCCGGATGGCAGACTGGTCTCGAGGACCGAGGCCAGGGTGGCGAGGAGTCCTTCGATATGATCCGTCCGACCGCGCGCCTCCCCAAGGAACGGATCCATGACCGTGCAGCGGATCACGCTCAACCCGCCGGCCGCATGGTATTCCGCCTCGCCAAATCCCATTGCTTCCACGATCGGCAACGCCGCCGGGCCATACTCGGCGGACCGGAGGACGGTCTTGGTGACGAGATAGCCGGGCGTGATCTTCGGCGCGCCGCCGACGCTCATCGCCCGATAGACGCGTTCGGTGAAGTCGTTCGTGGCTTCGAGCGATAGGAGGTCCCGGTGACCGAACGCGAAGCACACGATGTTGATGTCGGGCACGGGGAGTTCCGCCAGCCTGAACGGTGACCAGTCCCTTCGCCTCAGCCGTTCATGCAGCAGGCGCGCTCCGCGCGCGGTGGCCTGGATCAGGCGTCCGTACCCATCGCGAGTCAGCGGCAACACTTTGTGTGACATCCACACGCCGGCGGCCGCCGCCCCCGGCTTCGATCCTTCCAGGATGTACCGCCCGATGTATCCCCATTCAGACTCGCCCGGGTGGAAGATGTATGGCGCTTCCACCGCGACCAGTTCGCGCGCACGCCTGTCACGAAACGAGACCGCGCCGGCGGGATAGGGGACGAACCCCAGCTTGTGGGGGTCGATGGTTACGGAGTCGGTTCGCTCGAGCGCGCAGAGCGCCTGGTGGACCTCCGCGGTTGGCCATTCGTTCAGGGAACCGTAGTCGGGAGTGCCCGGCGGTTCGGTCCTCCCCCCTTCCCCGTCGCGGGTGATGGCGGCGGCATACCCGCCGTAGGCGGCATCGGCGTGCAGGTGGAAGGTGACCCCGATCTCCCGCCCCGCGGATTCCCGTAGTTCGGAGATGAGATCGAGCCGGTCGACCGCGCTCTCCTCCGTGGTGCCGATCACCGAGATGCAGGCGATGACCGGCTGCCGCCGCGCGGCCAGGTCCCGAAGCGTCGCGGCAAGCGCATCCACATCCATGCGGAACGTGCGATCGACCGCGACATGGCGAAGGCAGGATGCGCCGATGCCGAGCGACCGGCAGATCTTCTCCCAGGAGTAGTGGGCGGTCGAGGGAACGAGGACGACGGCGGGCGGGAGTGCATCGCCGAAGTCGGCCGCCAGGCGCCTCCCGAACTCCTGGTAGCCGAGCCCGCCGAGCGAATGCCGACTCAGGAGATCCATGGCGAGGGAAGGGTCCTCGAGTGTGGCGCGAAATCGGTCGAGTAGATCCAGCGAAGCAACCGGGGCGAGGTTGAGCAGCGCCCAGAGATCGAGGCTCGCGATATCAACGACGTCGCCGTCCGGAAGCGTGACCGGAATCTCGAGATCCAGTTCCTCGACGCACCAGCGGACGGCCACCGGCAGGTACTTCACGTTCCGCGCGACCCAGAGCGCCTCGAAGTTCGCGACGGTCCCCCCTGAGGTCAGATGGCCCCATTGGGAGTCAGCCGAATACCCGATCATCCGGGCGAGTTGCGCAGCCACCTCGAGCTCCATCCGGGTGGTGACGGGCGAGGCCTCGGCGGCCACATTGTTGGGGTTGTAGAGCATCGTCGCGAAGTAGCCGACGAGCGATGCCATCGTGAGGTCCGAGCACATGTGCCCGACGTATCGCGGGCTGAAGAACGGGACGCCGGCCTTCAGCTCGGAAAGAAGGCCCAGGAGTTCCTGCCTGAGAATGGAGATCGATCGCTCGTACGAGGGCTCGTGCTTCTCGGCCTCGTTTACGAGGAATCCGTCCTCGGGGTGGTGGTTTCGGCGCCAGAATACGTGATCGCGGAACGCATCGAGAAGCAGTCGCTCGAAGACTTCGGCGTTCTCGCCCTTCGGGCCGAGGAAGATCGAGGCGAGGTCGAGATCTTCGTGGGTGGTGCCGATGGAGGTCCGGGTCGCCCTGTCGTTCATGCCGGTACGGGAGATGGGGATGTGGTGGGGCTCACCGCTCGGGCCGGACGCGGTTTATGACCTTCGCGTAGTTCGATGCGAGCCGGTACAGAGGCGATGTGTTTACGGCCTCCGCGACGCGACCCGCCGCGAGCGCCGCAAGGAGCGACTCCCGGTTCGGACGGAAATCCGGGACTTCCACGCACCCGCGGCCGATTTCGCGGATCGTGTGCGCGTCGGATCCGGATCCCATCAGTTTCCCGCGCGCGATCGCCCAGTCGAGTGCACGCCGATTGAGGGAGGCCGGCCAGCATCGCGAATTGTGGACCTCGACGACATCGATCAGGTCGGCGAGTGAATCGAGCAGGGTCGGGCTGCCGGCGCGCGACCCATCGAACGGGTGTGGGAGGTAGACGATCCCGCCCTGTTCGCGAATTCGCTCGCACGTCTCGCGCGCCGGCGTGCCTTTCGGGATCAATGTGTGAAGCACGATCCCGATCACGTCGAAGCCCTCCCGCGTCTTCACTTCCTCGCCGACCACGATCCGCTCGGGGTCCATTTCCCGCAACTCGAACGCGCCCCGAATTTCGTTGTGGTCCGTGATGACGAGACGATCGATGCCCCGCTCGTCGGCGGCGGCGAGGATCGCCCGCGGGGCGTTCAGACAGTCGAACGACCGGTACGTGTGCAGGTGCATGTCCATCCGCACGGTCGGCCTGGTCATCCCGAGGTCTCTGCCCCGGCGCGTTCCAGGATCGTCGCCCAGGCTTCGGAGGCGCGACGGTCGAGGTCGACGAGCGACCCGTCGTTGTCGATGACGATGTCGGCGTGGGCGCGCTTCGGGCCGGACGGCGACTGGGCGGCGATCATCCGATCGGCCTCGCCCGGCTCGAGACCGCGCAACGTAACGAGCCTCTGACGGCGGATTTCCTCCGGCGCGTCGACGAAGACGACGAGATCGTAATCGCGCTCGAGCCCCGCCTCGAAGAGCAGGGGGATGTCGGAGACGACGACCGCCTCGCCCGCGGCCTCCGCGGCGATGATCTCCTCGCGACGGAGGCGTTCGATCGCGGGATGGACGATCTCCTCGAGCGCCGCGCGGGCGTTCGGGTCGCGAAAGACGATGTCGCGGAGGGCCGCGCGATCGAGTTCACCGGATGGAGACAGAATCCCGATCCCCCATCGGTCGACGATCCGGTGCAGGGCGCGCGTGCCGGGGCGCACGACGACCCGTGCGAGCACGTCGGATTCGATCACGCGCGCACCGTGCCGTCGCCAGATCTCTCCCACGCTCGACTTGCCGGACGCGATGTTTCCCGTCAACGCGACGTTGAGCACGACTTCCCCTTCCCGGTGAACCATTTCCCGCAAAGTTACTTGCGGTCAGGCTACCTCGCGAGGGCAGTCCGGGGCCGGTCGGTGCGAGGCTGGCGGAATGATGCGCTTTCGGTTCCGGGGATCCGATCGCGACATGAACCTTGTCAGGCGATACATCGAAGCCAACGTTAAGCGAGCGGAACGCAGGAAGGGGATGTGCAGAAAACCCATCTCGCGGCCCAGGCCGCTCTGTTCGCGCGTCCACGCGTCGGTCCCCGACCCGATCGGGGGCGGTCAACACTTCGGGAGCCTCCGTGAAGAACGACCGGCGACAGTTCGTTCGGTGGGTGTGGATCATGGTTATCTCGGGCGTTCTCGGGACGACTTACGCTGGCTGCTCGGCGAATCCCTCCGTCGGCGGAGGTCAGGCAGACCTGATCACGCGGAATGACATCGCCATTCGTGGCCTTGTCACGGAGAACGCATATGAGATCGTGCAGCGACTTCGCCCGCGCTGGCTGCGCCCACGTGGAGTATCGTTCTCGAACCCCGACGCCGGCCTGGCAGTCGTCTATCTCAACGGCACGCGATTCGGCGAGCCGGCCATCCTCCGTCAGATCCGCGCTGACGAAATTACGACGATCCAGTTTCTGAGCGGGGCGGACGCGACGACCCGGTTCGGTCTCAACCACGACGGCGGAGCGATCCTCGTCGCTACCGCTCCCTGACCAGGGAACCACGGACCACTGCCTTCTCGCGGCGTTGGCGACGACCGGTCCGGAACGCACCCCCTGACTTCCTCTGGACACTGGTGCCGTAGATCAGTCTCTCCCACAGTCACTCAGGAGGCGTACATGAGTCGAGCATCTTGGACCTGCGCACTCACCATCGCGATCGCCGCCGGCCCCCTGACCGCGGCGGCCCAGACGCCGACATCCGCGACCTACATCACGGCGGAAGAGGTCGATCGGATCAACGCCCTGCCCGGCACCGACAGGCAGATCGTCAGCACCGACATCGGCAAGTTGAACCTGGCCGTGGGGATCATCCATCGGGGTTCACTGGCGAGCCGCGAGGCCGCACCCCCGCGTGAACCGGCGCCAGCGGACGAGGTATGCGGAGTCACGAGCACGGCCCAGTCCCCGGCGGGCCACGCAACGGGGATCGCCCACGACCATCAGACGGAGACGTACATCATCACATCGGGCGCGGGCACCCTCGTGACAGGTGGGTCGATTCTCAACGGGAGGAAATCGGCGCCGGAGAGCTCCGTGACCACGACACTCAACGGGCCGTCGTGCAGCGGAGTAATCGGCGGCGCGGGGGTGGTCAGCCGCGACGTGAAGGTGGGCGATATCATCATCATCCCGGCTGGCGTGCCGCATGGGTGGTCGCGCGTTCCGGACCATGTCGACTACCTGAGCATTCGGCCCGATCCCGACCGCGTGCTCCCGTCCGACTATGTGAACCCAGGGTTGAGATAGTCGTCGGTTCCCGAACCGGACGCGTTGGAAGACGACGATGGGGATGGCGCACGCGCCGCGTCATCCCCATCGTCGTTCTGTTCCCGGCCAACCCCTCGTGCCGCCAGAGGAGGCGGGCCGATCAGGAAGGGCTTCCGAACTCCTACTCGCTGG
>CAZUVK010000030.1:8638-14836 GCA_964623785.1 uncultured Gemmatimonas sp.
AGCGCGCAACTCGCGCCATGCGCGATCTTGCTGGTCACGCTTCCAACCACGGACCGTTCGATGAATCCCGCGCCGTGGCTACCAGTGGCGATCAGGTTGGCGCCGACCGACTCCGCCAGGCTCAGAATCTCGTTCGCGGGGTTTCCTTCCAGGACGTGGGTGGCTACCGAGACCCCATTGGTCCCCGCTACCTGATCCGCCAGCTCCATCATTCGCCGGTCGACGTCCGCCCGATATTCCCGGACGAGTTCGGTAACCCACTGTGCGTCCTCGGGATGAACCTCCTTGCTCGCGGGACTGGTCACGTGCACGAGGTGGACGTTCGCCCCTGGAGACACGACGGCGACGGCCGCCTTCCAGACAGCGTCACTGATCTCGCTGAAGTCGATAGGGACGACCGCCGTGTGGAGCGCTCCCGCCACGTCGGGCGGGACCGCGATCACAGGGGTTCGCGCCTGCGAGACAAGTCGCAGGAGCGTGGCTCGGCCAAGCCACCGCTCGATTGCCCCCGGCTGCCGGAGACCGACGACGATGACATCCGCCGCCCGCTCCGTGGCACGGCTCGCGATCGTACGAGCGACCGGTCCCATCTCGACCTTGACCTGCCATTCCGAGGCGCCATCGACGGACGCCATCTGCCCTTCCACCCGTTCGCGGGAGAGTTCGAGGCCGGATGGAGTCGCCGGCGGAGGGATGTACGCCAGAGTGCCCGGCGTTCCCGACGCGTAGAAGTCCGTGGGTTCGTAAACGGTCACGACCTCGACGGAGGCACCGTCGCGCGCGGCGAGTTGGCTCGCGAAGCGAAGCGCTCCGAGAGATCCGGCCTTGCCATCCGTTGCCACGAGGATATTGCGAATCATCGTTTCCTCATCAAGGTGAGTGTGATCAGGAATGCTCGACAACGGTCTCTCGCGGGACGAGCCCCGGAAGCGCTGCTCCGCATCAGGTCGGGGCGCAGTGGGCGACGAGACGCATGCCCGGCGACCAACGGTCGCGGAACAAGGTTACGCGACCTGCACCCGCCGTGTATAGTCTGTCGAAAAATCAGGAATGGGGAAGTCGGGATTTCCTCGGCATCCTGGTGGGGCAACGAACGGTCAGTTTCCCGAGGTATGGCTCAGCCGGAGTAGGATTCGTGCCGCATCTGGATCGAACATCGTACCTGTGCCCGCGCTGAGCACGTCACGCCAGCTGCTGGCCGCGATGTCGCGCCGGTACGGGCGGGGGTGCGTGAGCGTATCAAAGACATCCGCGACCCGGAAGACACCGGCGAGCCGCCGCAACCTGAAAGCATCGGGGAACTGACGCCGCAAATCCGCGTACGTTGCGTACTGGTGCTCGACGAGGTCGGCTTTGATCGGTTCGTAAGAGAGGCGGATGATGCCCGCGCCGATTGCCGCGTGCGCGCGAACCCGGTCGAGTTCCACACCAGTGAGCGGGCGTGGGGCATCCACGAGCGCCTCCGGGATCGCGATCATCCCCACTTCATGAAGTTGCGCCGCATGTCGCACCGTGGCCCGATCCCGGGCGTCCAGGCCCAGCCGCTCCCCAAGCCAGTCCGTCAGAATCGATACACGTGCGCAGTGCTCCGCGAGACTGTATCGCCAATCCTGTACCTGCCAGCCGAAGCTGTAGGCACACTGAATCGCGACGCGGGTGTGCTCGAGTCTCTGCTCAAGGTCCCTGAGTGTGACTGCGGGGGGTCCGTCCGGCGAGCCGGGGTCGGGCCCGAAGAATCTCGTGAACCATTCCCACACGTCGCCCTCCACCCAGATTCTGGTTACGGCGAAAGCCACCTCGCTCCTTGAGATCGGCGTGAGCCGCCGGAAATCAGGAGACAATTGCGCGAGGGACCACCATCGCGAAACTCGGTGGCAACTTGCGGCACGAACGGAGCGGGCTGCTTACGCAGTTTACTCAGGGCTCGGAGATCCGGCAACGGGGGTCGGACCGCGGTACTTGCCGGGGCGCCGGCCGGCTGATATTGCGAGGGTCACCTCCAGTTCCGCATCCGTGATCGCCGCCAGCGGCCGCACGAATGTGTCGATCGGCGACCATGGGCAGCATATTAGGGGTCGGTTCTCGGACCGGAGCGGCCACGACGGTTCGTGGAAGCACCCACCAACGGTACGGATTCCAGGGATCCCTCACTCTCCATCGACCGAGGCGCGCGAGGATGACGCTGAAGCAAGCCGAGGAAGCCACGCAGGTCCACATTCACAGGCCCGCCGAACCCGCGCCACAAAGCCCCGGAAGTGACGAGGACGACGTCGATGGAACGGCGTTGGCCAGTCGAATCGGCCTGGTCATGGGCGTCGCGCTCTTCCTGCTGATGCAGGTGGTCCCGGGGCCGGAGTCGCTCTCGCCCGAGGGCTGGGGCGCCGCCTCGCTGGCGGTCCTGATGGGGGTCTGGTGGGTCACGGAGGCCGTGCCTCTCCCGGTCACGGCCCTGCTGCCGCTCGTGCTGATTCCGCTCCTTGGCCTGGGCACGATGTCACAAGCCGCGGCGCCGTACGCGAATGAGATCATCTTCCTCTTCATGGGCGGCTTCTTCATCGCGCGGGCGATGGAGAAATGGGGCGCGCACCGGCGGATCGCGCTGGCGATCATGGGAGCCATCGGAACCAGCCCCGCTCGCCTGGTCCTAGGTTTTATGGTGGCGACGGCGTTCATCTCGATGTGGATCAGCAATACCGCGACCGCCGCGATGATGCTGCCAATCGCGATCGCGGCGGGCGAGATGTTCCGTCCGGACCCTAATGAGCCCGCCGGTCACGGCCCCTACAACTTCGGCGTCGCGATGATGTTGGGGATCGCCTACGCCGCGTCGATCGGCGGTGTCGGCACGCTGATCGGGTCGCCGCCAAACGCGCTCTTCGCGGCCGCCGCCCAGGAACTCCTGGGCGTCCGGATCAGTTTCGTGCAGTGGATGGCCCTGGGTGTTCCCCTCGTGATCGTGATGCTGCCGCTCACGTGGATGGTCCTGATGCGCATGTATCCGCCAGGGCGACTGCGCGGAGACGCGAGCAGCATCCTCGCCGGGGCGCGCAAGGACCTGGGCCGCCCGTCCCGGGGCGAGGCGTTCACGGGATTCGTCTTCGCGCTGGCGGTCGTCGCCTGGATCATGCGCGAGCCGAAGCCGATCGGCGATATCACGATTCCCGGTATCTCGACCTACCTGCCAGGGATCACGGACGCGACGGTCGCGATGATCGCCGCGCTGATCCTCTTCGTCGTACCCATCAACCCGCGAACGCGAGAGACGGCCCTGGACTGGCCCACCGCGGTACGCATCCCGTGGGGCGTGCTGCTGCTGTTCGGTGGTGGTCTGGCACTGGCTGATCAGATGGGAAGGACCGGCCTGGCGGCCTGGATCGGCGGCGGGATCTCGTCGCTGGCGAACTGGCCGACCGTCGTGATGATCGCGGCCTCGGCGGCGCTCTTCATCCTGCTGACCGAGTTCACGTCGAACACGGCGATCACGGCGATGGCGATGCCCGTCATGGCCGGGCTCGGGGTTACGCTCGGAATGCCACCCGCCGCGCTGATGGCCGCGGTCGCGATCGCCTGCTCGTGGGGATTCTGCATGCCCGCGGGGACGCCGCCCAACGCGATCGTCTTCAGCTCCGGGTATCTGACGATCGGGCAGATGGTGAGAGCGGGGATCTGGGTAAACCTGCTCGCTGTCTTGTTGATCACGCTGGCGGGGATCTTCCTCATCCCACTCGTGTTCGGATAAGTGGCGCACGGGCGGACCCCATCCCGCCCGGCCGGTTACTATCGGGTGCGCTACTGGACTTCGCGCTGAGGGGCGATCCGATCGGCCCTCGGCCAAGCGCGGGACCGAACCAAATGCATTGACATGACTCGAGCTGGAAGAATCGCGGCGATCGTGGCAGTCTCGTTCGTGGCCCTCGCCGCCGCCACCGCCGCCGTTTTCGTCTTCGCGTTTCCCGCCGAGCGGGTGGGTGCGATCGCGGCGAATCGTGCGAGTACGGCGCTCGGGCGAGAGATCGAGGTTGGAAGTGTGCGGCTCCGTATCTGGCCGGTGCCCGCGGTGGCCCTGGAAGGCGTGACTGTTGGTGACCTTTCCGGCTCGTCCGGGTCCGTCGCGCGCGTCGATCTCCGCCCGCGAATCCTGCCGCTGCTTCGGGGAGAGATCCGGGTTCGCTCCATTCTTATCGATCGACCCGTCCTCGTCCTCGAGGTGGACCCCGACGAACCGGCGACACCGGCTTCACCCGCCGCCGATGGGCCTGGCTTCTGGGATGACGCGACCTTTCAGATCGAACGGATCGCCATCACGGATGGGTTGATCGAGTACCGGGATCTGGCGACCGGAGGCGTCGCGCGGATCGAAGGGATCAACCAGGAGGTCCGGATCGATGGCCGGGTCCAGGACGGAAGTCTGGCTACCCTCGCCCTCGTCGGGCGCCTGTCGGCAGATCGGATCGACGCGAATCTGCCCGGCACGCTCGCGGCGCCGATCCAGGGGCTCCGGGTCGCGCTCGAGCACGACGCGTCGGTCGACATGATCATGAGCGACGCGGTCATCGACCGGCTTGCGCTCATCGTGCAGGGGGTGAGACTGGATGGTTCGGGGACGGTGGAGTCGTGGTCGGACCCCGCGGCACGCCGGTTGTCGCTGCGGCTGGCCACTGGCGACGCGGAGCTGACGCCGCTGATCGCATCCCTTCCCCAGGCGCTTCGCTCGTGGCCAGCCGGCGCGGCGGCCGGTGAAGAGTGGACCGCCGGCGCCGGCCGCGCGCGCGTTGAAGCCGTGGTTGAAGGTCGATTCGGAGACGGCGAACTGCCAGAGGTGGAAGGGAGCCTCGTCCTCGACGGTGTTTCTCTGGCTCGCGGCCGTGACCCCATCGCCACTGACCTTGGCGGCCGGATCGAGTTCTCGATGGATTCCGCTACCACCAGCGGCATCTCGGGCCGTGTGCTTGGCGAGCCACTCGCCCTGGCGTTCACCGCACACGATCCGGCCGCGCCCGTGGTCAGCGCGGCGATCGAAACGCGGCTGAACCTGGGGCGAGCCGCGGCGGCGGGTCTCCTTCCCGCGGGTTGGGCGGCCGACGGGGCGACGGGGATCGACCTCACCCTGGCCGGCCCCACGATGGAGCCCGCCGCGATCGCGGTGGATGGGACGGTCACGCTCGGCGGAATATCGCTGGGGTCTCCGGAATGGCCCGCTGCACTCGCTCTCACCGCGGGAACGCTCGAGTTCGGCGGACCCGAACTCGTGGGTCGCGATATCGCGCTCGACTTCGGCACGACCGACCTGGCGCTCGACTTCGCCCTGGCGGACTGGCTTCCCTTCGTACTCGGTGACACCACCCAGTCTCCTCGCCTCATCCTCGAGGGTAGATCCCGTCGCGCGGACCTGGATGAACTCTTCCCGGTCGATCCCGCGGAGCCGACCTATGGCCAGCTCTTCTTCGCGCACCTCGCGAACACGCCGGTGAACGGGCGAAGCGCCGCGGATGCCGCCGAGGAACTCGGGCTGGGCCTGCCCAGATTGCCGCGGATGGAGATCGAGGGCCAGTATCACGCGGAGGGGGTCCGGCTGAGAGGGCTGGAGTACCAGGACGTGGAGCTTCGGATGGCCGCGAGCGATGGCCGGTTGGAGATCCGGAATGCCGACTTCCGGCTCTTCGGCGGAGAAATCGAGGTCGCGGCGCGACTGGGTGCCGCGGACGCGTCCCCCGAGGCCGATGCGAGGAACCCGTTCGAAATCGACTTTCGGGTAGGCGGCGTCGGAGCGCGGCAGTTCCTGGAGCGGTTCACCGCGCTGCGTGAACACATCGACGGCGAGCTTCGTCTCGACGGCGGGCTGAGCATGGTGCTCGACGACCACCTGCTGCCCGACCCCACGACGCTCACCGGAGCGGGCGATTTCGCCGCCGCCGGCGGGCGACTCGACAACTGGTCGATCGTGCGGGCGCTCGGGGAGCAGCTCGGCCTGGCGAGTTTCGATTCGATTTCGTTCAGGGACTGGGGCGCTCGATTCAACGTGGTAGGCTCTCGCATCTATCTGTCGGAGACGACCATGGAGGCCGGCGACCTGTCGTTCGTCGCGGCTGGCTCATTCGATGTCGCCGGGAATCTCGACCTGGCCGGCACCGTGAACCTGGGACCCGAGCTGACCTCGCGCGTTGGCGGGAGAGCGGCCGCACTGACATCGGCCGTGAG
>CAZUVK010000030.1:14846-22300 GCA_964623785.1 uncultured Gemmatimonas sp.
GGTGGGATTTCGCGTTTCGGGCAGCACCCGGTCGGTCTCCGTCGACCTGGATCTGTCCGAGGCAGGAAGCCGACTCGTGGAGCAGGCCCGGGAGCGGGCGGAGGCGGAGGCGCGTGAGCGGGCCATCGGGATCGCCGAGAGCGTCGTCGGAGCTGACCGGATTCCGCGGGTAGAGTCGCCCGCGGCCGCGTTGGACTCCGCTCGCCAGCGGGTTGGAGATGCGGTCACCGATCGGCTTCGCGGGATCCTCAGGCCACCCGCGGCCGGGCCTGCCCCCGCACCGGCCCCCGGCCCGACCCCCGAGTCGATACCGCCGTCAGGAGCGCAACCGAGCCCGGTGCCCGGCAGCCCTCCCGCACCGGACCCGGATACGGCATCCGTCGTGTCTCCCGACAGCGCCACTGCGGGAGATGCGGACTCGCCCGCCCGGTGACGAGGCACCCGACCGCGCGACCGGTCCCTGAGTCACCTTTCCGGGCCTGGGCGGTCAGGTAGAATCGGACCTGCCCTCGCCCGTGAAACCGGCGCGGATGACCCGGTCCTGGTCGATGCCTGCGACCGATTCATTGCGCCAGCCGGCCGATTCCGTCTAAATTCAGTCGCTCCTCGTGCATCGCGACCTCGACGCGACCGCGCGCGTGGTCGAAGTCCGGACGCGCCACCCGGGTCAGGGTTGGCGCGCTCGCGCGTGCCAACGCGCCGCGAATTCCGTGTCTCTCGGGACTCGAGCGCCACGCCAGGCGTTCTCCGGCATATCTGAAGAAGTGAGCGTACCGTATGGGCAAGATAACTGGGTTCATGGAGTATACGCGCATCCTCCCGAGTGATCGGGAACCGCGCGAACGAGTCAGGGACTGGAAGGAGTTCCACGACCACCTGCCGGAAGCGACGCTGCGCGAGCAGGGCGCCCGCTGCATGGATTGCGGCGTGCCGTTCTGTCACACCGGCCGGCTGATCGATGGGCTCACGACGGGCTGCCCGCTCAACAACTACATCCCCGAGTGGAACGACCTGGTCTCGCAGGGCCGCTGGCGCGAAGCGCTGACCTGGCTCCACAAGACCAACAACTTCCCCGATTTCACCGGCCGGGTATGTCCGGCACCGTGCGAAGGCTCGTGTGTGCTGGGGATCAACGAGCCGCCGGTCACGATCAAGAACATCGAGGTTGCCATCGCCGATCGCGGCTTCGAGGAAGGCTGGATCGTCGCGGAACCGCCGGAGACGCGCACGGGCAAGAAGGTTGCGATCGTGGGATCCGGCCCGGCTGGGCTGGCCGCCGCCGCGGAGCTGAACAAGGCCGGGCACACCGTCACCGTGTTCGAACGCGCTGATCGGATCGGCGGGCTCTTGACCTATGGCATCCCGCACATGAAGCTCGAGAACCGGGTCGTCCAGCGTCGGGTCGACATCCTGGCGGAGGAGGGCGTCATCTTCGTCCCGAACACGGAGATCGGGAAGAACTACCCGACCGAGCGACTGCGCGACGAGTTCGACGCCGTTGTCCTGTGCGGCGGCGCCACGAAACCTCGCGACCTCGGCGTGGAGGGCCGTCAACTGGAGGGAGTCCACTTCGCGATGGACTTCCTTACCGCATCGGCCAAGAGCCTTCTCGACAGCGATTTCGAAGACGGTGCCTTCATCTCGGCGGCCGACAGGCACGTTGTTGTGATCGGCGGTGGCGACACGGGCACCGACTGTGTCGGCACGTCGCTTCGCCATGGGTGCGCCAGCCTCGTCCAGCTCGAGATCCTTTCTCGTCCGCCCGACGAGCGAGCGCCGGACAACCCGTGGCCACAGTGGCCCAAGGTCTACAAGATGGACTACGGTCAGGAAGAGGCCGCGGCCCTCTTCGGCTCCGACCCGCGGGAGTACGCCGTGTCCACGAAGCGCCTCATCTCCGACGAAACCGGCCGCGTGAAGGGTGTGGAGGTCATTGACGTTCGCATCGTGAATGGCCGGTTCGAGGAAGTGCCCGGAACGGAACGAGAGATTCGCGCCGACCTCGTCCTGCTCGCGATGGGGTTCCTCGGGCCCGAGCCCGAAGGAATGCTTGGCGACCTGGGCGTCACCCTCGACACACGCGGCAACGTCGCGGTCGACGCGAACAGGATGACGAGCGTGCCGGGCGTGTTCTCCGCTGGCGACATGTCGCGCGGCCAGTCGCTGATCGTCTGGGCGATCGCCGAAGGTCGGCAGGCGGCGCAGGGAGTCGACACCTATCTGATGGGGCACACTGGACTGTAGCGCCGTGGGTCGGGCAGTGCCATGAATGTGGACGGGCTCGCCGATCACTGGCGAGCCCGTCGCGCGTTACCCGGCCGTCCAGCCTACCTCAGCGAGACCCGCTGCACCCGCCAGTTGCCCAACTCGCCGACGAGCAGGTTGTTCGGGTCACGGCAGTCGATTGCGTTGACCGCACCGAAGTCCCCGGGGTGTTTGCCGACCTTTCCGAACCGGCCAACGACCCGCCCATCGAGGTCCAGCTTCAGAATCCCCCCGTCGTACTCCATGTCGTCCTGTGGATTCGAGTCAGAGACATAGAGGTACTGTGTCGACCCCGGACTGATGCAGATCGCGGAAGGGGCGCCTACTCCGTCGATCTGGCGTTGGAAGTTGCCGTCCGCGTCGAACACCTGAATGCGACGATTTCCGTGATCAGCGACGTACACCAGTCCGCGCGCATCAACGGCGATGCCCCGGACGCTGTCGAACTGCCCGGAATCGGAACCGCGTGAGCCCCAGTTCCGGATCCAGCGGCCATCCGCATCGTACTTGGCGATCCGGGCGTTTCCGTAGCCGTCGGCCACATAGATGTTCCCGGCGGCATCCCACGCTACGTCCGCGGGTCGCTGGAAACTCTCCCCCGCCGATCCGGATCCGGCGGTCGGGCTGGCCGGTGGATCAGCGACCGGCACGCGCATCGCCTCGGGCTTCCGGCCGAGCACCATCGTAATCCTCCCCTGCGGGTCGAACCGGATCACCTGATTGCTCAGCTGATCAACGATCCAAACATTGTCCGCCGCGTCCACGCGGACCTGCTGGGCCACGAGCAAACCGTAGGCTCCCTCGCCGATCTCACCGAGGTACTCGCCAGCAGGCGTGAAACGAAAGAGTCGCGACCCCCCATGCGATACCGATCGCGCGACGCCGATGCTGATCGTGGGGTTCCCGGTCCTCGTGTAGACGAAAATCTCACCACTCGAATTGCGCGCCACACCGGCTACTTCACCGAGGTGGATGTTGGCGGGCAGGCTCAGCGGATCGACCGCGTCGTAGGCCAGCGTAGGCGCGCCCTGAGCGGCCAGACAGGCCGGGGCTCCGATGAGCGCGGCGAAAAGCAGCACATTCAATGACGTCTTCATGTTTCGTTCTCCCCGGAGTTCGCGGTTCATCGTGCGCTGGCGCCGTCGTCCAGACCACCCAGGAGGATCTTCTGGACGCGCCAGGCGGTGATCTCCGACACGATGATCTCGTCGGGGTTGGCGCAATCCATCCCGTGAACCGTCTGGAACTGACCCAGTGCCTTGCCGGCGCTGCCGAATCGGCCGAGGATCGTGCCGTCCAGCTCCATCTTGTAGATCTCACCGGTGATCTCCCACGACGCCGCGGGGTTGCTGTCCGGATTGGAGTTGGACACGAACAGGTACTGGTGAGGACCGCGCGAAATGCAGATCTCCCAGGGGTTGCCGACGTTGTCGTACGTGGCGATCAGTCTCAGGTCGTTGTCGAACACCTGCACCCGGGCGTTGCCGCGGTCGCCGACATAGACGTTCCCGTTCGCGTCCGACGCGACGGTGTGCGGCGTGTTCAGCTGGTCCGGGCCCGATCCCCGGACCTCCGACCCCACCTGGCCGACGAAGATGCCATTGCGGTCGTACTTCACGAGGCGATGGTTGAAGTATCCATCGGTCACGAAGATGTTGCCCTGTGCGTCCCAGGTGACATCGGTCGGCCGGGCAAAGAGGTATTTCTCCGATGGCGGCTGGGCTCCCGTCAGCGTCGCGACCGCACCGCCTACGACCGGCGGTCGGCTCCCGAGCACCATCTGAACGCGGCCTTCGGGGTTGAACTTGATCACCATGTTGGTGCCTTCGTCGACCGCCCAGATGTTGTCCTCCGGGTCGATCCGGACCTTATGGGCAAACTCGAACCCGTACAGCCCCTCACCGATTTCGCGAACGAACTCACCGTCGGGGGCGAACTCGAACAATCGGGTGTCCCCGCTCCGGTGGAACACGAAGATGTGGCCGCGCGAGTTGCGGGCGACCCCCATTGCCTCACCCAGATACAGGCCCGGAGGAAGCTTGAGGAAGTCGGGAACCGACGTGTGGGCAATGGTCGGAACGTTTTCGGCGCGCGCCCGACTCTGCGCGTCGGACGAGGTCGCGTACGCCAGCGCGGCGAACACGGCCATGGCGAAACAAAGTCCACGGGGTCGCGGCATGTTACCCTCCTGCAACTGGTGCGTGGGGATGCGCTCCGTACGTGGACGGAGCGGTTCTACGGCGAATCGAACGGATCACCGGACGATCCGGGGCGCCAAGGCGGCTGACGCGGAGGATTCCGCGGGGTCGGAAAGGCACGCTCGGAAGGCGGACTTACTGAGTCCGATCGAACGTAACGTATGATTGGCGAAAATCAATGCGGATGTGGCGGGAACCGGCGGGGACCGAACGAGCTGGATGCCCGGCCCCGACCCGCAATCACCGGGTGCCGGCGAGCGCGCGGATCTCCGTGGGAAGCTCGAAGGCGCCGGGATCGATGTCCCCGAACGTCACTGACGAGATCGAGACGACCTGTCGCATGCCCATCGCGTCAACCTCCATCCGCATGGGGGACAGGATGCCGCCTGCCTCCCGATAGTCCGACAGCGTCGTGGAGGCACCTCCCGCACTGACGGTCGCGACGAGCAGGCCGGTCTCGACCGCATAGCAATCGAAAGACTGCAGGCCGGACTTCCAGGCGAGCCTCACCCGAAAGCACGGAACGCTATTCATCTCCATCCGCGAGACCGTTTCGACCGAATCGAAGAGGCTGGCGTCGCGCACGGCGAAGAGCGGGTCCGTCTGACCACGGACCTCGGCGAGTTGATCCCCCGCCAGGATCATGGGCCCCTGGAAGGGATCGATCGACCAGGCGACCGTCCCGTCGAAGCCGCTGCGGGAGGCGCCGAACCCGGAGATGTCGATGTTCGTGACCATCAAGCCGGGCTGGTCGACAATGACCTCGAACGCGCTGGAGATGCCGGCCCCGACGATCTCGAAGTCGCCGACCGTCCGGGACGCGAAGCTCGCCAGCACGGCCTCCCGCCCACCAATCGCTTCCACGTATCGGTCGAGGACTTCCCGCGCGGGCGGAAGGTCCTGAGCGGCGACGGGCATTGCGGTCAAGAGCGCCAAGACCGCGCCGGCAATCGCGCGCAGGCGTCCGGGTCGTTTCATGTTCGAGCCTCCTCAGATAACGGGATGGTGGGATGTCCGAGCTAGTGACGTCCTTCATTCCCTACGAGGCGGCCGGCCGACAGTTTCAGGTCCGTCGCCGGGTGCCCCGGGACCGTTGCGATCGGTGGCGTGCGATTTGGCGCGCATCTACCTTCACGGCAGTATCGCGCGGACGCGGTCGGATGGTTCCGAACTTGCTCCGACGCGCGCGGAACGCCGCGATCGCCCGACTCCGCGGGTACGATGGCCCCCGATCCACCCAGCCAGAGCCCGATGGCAACCACCGAGCAGGTACCCGGCCCGACCCAGCAGATCCTGCGTGTCTTCACGCAGCGCAAGATGGCCGCGATCCTCTTCCTCGGCTTTTCGTCCGGTCTTCCCCTCTTCTTGACGACCCGGACGCTGCAGGCGTGGATGACGATCGAGGAGGTCGACCTCGCCACGATCGGGCTCTTCAGTCTGGTGACGCTGCCGTACTCGCTGAAGTTCCTCTGGGCGCCCGTGATGGACCGCTACATCCCGCCGATCCTCGGGCGGCGGCGCGGGTGGCTCCTGATCACCCAGGTCGCCCTGCTCGTCAGCATCGCCGCGATGTCGCTCCACGATCCGTCGCGCGGGCTCCAACTGCTGGCGTTCAACGCGATCCTCATCGCCTTCTTCAGCGCCAGCCAGGATGTCGTCTTCGACGCCTATCGGGTGGATGCGCTCGATGAACGTGAGATGGGCGCCGGCGCGGCGATCGGCGTGCTCGGCTACCGGATCGCGCTCCTCGTCACCGGCTCGCTCGCGCTGGTGATGGCGGACCGGATGCCCTGGCCAACGGTCTATCTGCTCATCTCGCTGCTGATGCTGGTTGGCATCGTCGCGACGTTCCGCGCGCCGGAGCCCGTCATGGAGGCCGGCCCACCACGATCGATGCGTGACGCGGTCGTGGAGCCATTCCTCGACTTCTTCCGGCGAACGGGTCCGCTGTGGGGGATCCTGATCCTCTTCTTCGTCGTCTTCTACCAGCTGCCGGATCGATTCGGGCAGAACATGGCGACGCCGTTCCTTCTCCAGATCGGGTTCAGTCAGACGGAAGTGGGTGCGATCCAGGGCGGGATCGGGCTCATCTCCACGATCGTCGGCGTTCTCGCCGGCGGCGCCGTGATCGCGGCGATCGGGATCAATCGGTCGGTCTGGATCTTCGCGGCGCTCCAGATCCTGAGCAATCTGGCGTACTACTGGATCGCGATGGTCGGAGCGGTGCGCGGGGTACTCGTCGTGGCGATCATCCTCGAGAACGTGGCGGGCGGGATGGTCACCGCGGTATTCGTCGCCTACCTGATGAGCCTGTGCAGCAAACAGTTCTCGGCGACCCAGTTCGCGTTACTATCGAGCCTGATGGCGGCGGCGCGCGACGTCATCGTCGCGCCGGCCGGACGGATCGCGGAGATCACCGGCTGGCCCGGATACTTCCTGCTGACGCTCGCGATCGGGCTCCCCGCCCTCGTGCTCCTGCCCTGGATCGTTCCGTGGGGAGAGGAGAGCCCGCGCGGAGCGGCGTCCCATAGCGGTCGGGTGCGGGAGGACTCGGGGGTGATCGATGAGCCGCCGCTCGGGGACAACTGAGGATGGTGGGCCGGGGGATGGATCGCGGCGTTCGGAGCATCCATCGGGGGGCCAATCAGGCGGACGGCCCACGGACGTAGCTCGTCACACCGGCCGCCTCGACGCGGGCGGCCGCGCCGATCTCGGCCAGCCGATCCAGGTGAGCGCGGACCATACGGAGCGCCTGAATCCAGAGCCCGGGCGGCAGTTCCCTGCCCGCGTGGCGCCGCTTCACGATGTGCCACGCGCTGAGCGGCTCGGGGCCGAGCAGATCCGCGATCTCCCGTGATTCCGCCTCGACCGCGACCCGGATCTCGCGAGTCCGGTCAGCGCCTTCCATCTCACCACCATGGCCACCGAGCACGACTCGCGGCTCCAGAGCCTCGAGCCGGGCCAGTGCATCGAGGTAGTCGCCCACGGGAT
>CAZUVK010000031.1:0-9206 GCA_964623785.1 uncultured Gemmatimonas sp.
TACCGTACGGCGATGCCGAACGAATCGATGCGCGACCGCTGGGCCGCGACGGGCGACGCGTGGGTGCAGAACGAGCAGGTCTACGACGCGGTGTTCGCGCACTACGGTGTGCACCGGCTCGACACGATCCGTGAGTTGGGTGACTATGTCGAACTCGCCTCCGTCGAGCACGTCACATACGGACGGCGCCTGAGCATCGCGACGACCTCCGGCGCTCAAGGAAGCGATACGAAGGCACAAGCGTCGGAGCCGGGCGGCGAACGGTGAGGCCAAATCGGATGCGAGTACCCCGCAGCCATCGAACCCGCCTCCTGGTGACCGCTGGACTCAGCTTTGGGAGCAGGGCGGGATGCACCTGCAGATTCGAAAGCCTCTCTCAGCGCTGGATCCAGGTCTAGCTCAGAAGTATCTGCAACAGATGGTGCCCGCGATCGGCGGGTTGGCCGCCCGGGCGGCCGGCTGCGAAAGTGCGGAGAGGGTGGTCCAGTGGGAGGATCCGTGCGGTACGTTGATTTTCGTCCGTTCCACCGAACTACTGACAGGTGCGGAGCGAACCGCCGCGCGGGAGGCATTTCGCCGACTTCTCGATGCCCTGGATACGACTTCCGAACCGGAAGTTCCGGAAACGACCGACTCCCAAGGATCGCCCGAGGTCGAATCTCAACTGGCGGATTGGGACGATCGGCCGCCCTAGGCGGCCTCGTCCTCGGCCGAATCCACCTCTGCACGCCCAAGGCTGTGGAGGTCAACCCGCCGTTCTTCGGCTTGCTCGCCGAGAAGCGCATCCAGCTCCCGCTGTCTTACGACGAGGCGGTTCAGCTCCTCCGTGTGCTTGAAGGTCGCCTTGGCGAGGGTGCGCAGCTCATCAAGCTGTTGGCGAATGTGGGCGATATTGCGCTCGACGTTGACAAGCTCCTCCTCCATACGCCGGGGCAGCGCCTCGAGCGTCCGTAGGTTCCCGGCGGCAGAGGACTCTTCGAGATTCACTCGCGCCGTATGCTCGTGCTGGCCTCGGAGGATCAGCTCGGGGTGAAACCCTCGCTGCGCTGCCGCTTCCAGAGCGAAGCCGGCGAAAGCGCCGATCCTGACGGAGCGCCGCGTCGCGCTGGTGTGAGTGACCTCGATCAGGCGCCGCCGAAGCGCAGCTCCAGCCTCCGCCCGTACGAGGTACTCCCTTCCGTCGATTTCGACGCGGAACCGCTCACCGCGCGTCTCGACTCTTGCCTCCATGTCAGTCCGGATACGCGCGGCCATCTCCTCGGCGTGGCGCACCCGTTCGGGGAGTTGAGCCAGATCCATTCTGACGGTGAACCGGCGATCTTCGAATGCCCGCTTGGCCCGCGTGAGGCGCGCCACATCCGCGTCCACTCCGGCCTTCTCCATGACCATCGGGTTGCCGGAGGCAAGCGCCTTGATCTGGGCGAAGGATAGCACCGGAGTGTCCAGGTCCTCGATGCGCCGGACCGCGAGCTCACCGCACATGATCTGCGCGATCATCCTGGCTTTGTACTCCAGCGTCTGCCACATATAGGCGTCGAACGTTCGCTGGGTCACGTACCGGAGGACGCGAACGTGTGAGTTGCGGTTGCCGCGGCGGAGCATGCGGCCCTCGCGCTGTTCGATGTCGGCGGGTCGCCACGGAGCATCGAGATGGTGCAAGGCGAACAGGAGGTCCTGAACGTTCGTCCCCATCCCCATCTTTTGGGTGGAGCCCAAGAGAATCCGCACGCGGCCTTCGCGCATGTCCGCGAAGAGCCGGGCCTTTCGCGCATCCGTCTTCGCATCATGGATGAAGGCGACCTCATCGGCGGGAACCCCTGAGGCGAGGAGCTTCTCGCGAATGTCGTTGTAGACGCTGAAGCCGCGGCCGGCCGCGACGGGTTTTGAGAGGTCACAGAAGATGAGCTGGGTGAGGCGCTCGTCTCGGGTTTCCTCCCAGATCGACCGGGCGTTCCGAACGACCTGGTTGACCTTGCTCCCTGCGAAGTCCGGGGCGCTGGGATCCATCACCCGCATGTCCAGAGCGACTTTGCGACCGTCGTTGGTGACGGCGAGCATGTTGTCCTCGCGCGGGTCGAGGCCGCCGTTGCGGATACGCTCGGCTCTCTCGACCAGGCCGGCGACGGCCTCCTCCTGTTCGGGGGACGGTTCGGCGGCAATCATCTCGATGCCACGCAGTAGACGGGGACGCGGGAGGCGTATCATGGGCGGTGCTCCGAGCGGGGGGAGAAACGCGTCGAGGGCCCCCTCTCGGAGACCCTCCACAGTCGTCCAACCTCTTCTCGCTTTCTTAGGCAGCTTGCGGTAGCAGCTCCTCTTCGTAGGGCTCCGCCATCTGCACGTCGGCCACCGTTCGGAACATCGTGACCAGCTCGGCGACATTCTGAAAGACAAACCGCGTTCGCATACGGTAGGAGGACCCGTCCGGCGACAGCTCCAGGGCCGTGACCTGACGAGTAAACGTCGCGGCCCAGGCATCGAAGTGGTGGATGCCGACGCGCTCGAGCAACGCCGGCGCCAGGTAGCGGAGCATCACGAACACCTCGCAGATGGAGTTGGCCACCGGCGTCCCGGTCGCGAACACCGCCCCCCGACCGGGTCGAACCGAGTCCAGGAAGAGGCACTTCATCAGCAGATCGGTCGCGCGCTGAGAGGGCCGGCTGGCGCGGGGGATTCCCTGGATCTTGGTCGGGCAATCCAGGTTCTTGAAGCAGTGGGCTTCATCGATGAACAGCGCATCGATCCCCAACTCCTCGAACGTGAGTCCACGATCCTTGGTGTGCCGGTTGGACAGCCTCTCCAGTCGCACCTCCGCGGCTTTGATCGCCTGCTGGAGCTGTTTCTGGCGAAGGCACTTCCCGGCCACCCCGGCCGTGTCCTCAAGCAGCTCGCGATACGACTGAATCTCCGAGCGGATGAAACCCGCCTCGAACTCGGGGCTGATGGGCAGCTTGCCGAAGCTGCTATGGGTGACGACGATGGCGTCGAAATCGCCGGTCGCGATCCGCCCCATGAAGCGCCTCCGCCCGTCGCCGACGAAGTCTTCGGCTCCGGCGACCAGGATCTGCGCGGACGGATACAGCTGCAGGAGCTCGCGCGAGTACTGCTCCAGCATGTGGTTGGGCACGACGTGACAGACCTTTCGCGCCAGACCAAGACGGCGGAGTTCCATCCCTGCCGCGACGTTCGCGAACGTCTTCCCCGCGCCAACGCAGTGCGCCGCCAGGGCGTTTCCATCCTGTAGCACGCGCCAGACGAAGTTCCGCTGGTGCGGGTCGAGCTGGATCGCATCCGACGCGCCGGGGAGGGTCAGGTGGCTACCATCATACTCCCGGAGCCTGGAGCCGTTGAATAGCTCGTTGTATCGTGCCAGCAGCCGTGCCGCCCGATCAGCATCCTCCCAGACCCACGACGCGAAGCGATCCTGGATCGCACGCTGCTTCTCCTGCGCGTCGAGGCTTTCCTTTACATTGCGGACGGTCCGCTTCCTGACCGTTCCGGTGGCGGGATCGAGTTCGTCGACCGTATCGTAAATTTGGGTGGTACGCTGGTTCAGCGAGTCTTCCACCAGCCGGACCGCGTCCGCGCGCTTGGTGCCCCACGTCATCGTCGCCTCCACCGAGCGTACGGTCCATTGCGGCGCCGAAAGCCGCCAGGCCGCCTCCCGCGGAAGGTGAGCAACGTCGATGGTGGCATTCTTGGCGACGTTGCCAAGTAGGTCGCGAACAAACTGGCAGATGTCATCCGGGGGGATCCATGCCGACCCGAGAGTGGCGTCGATCTCGGAGGGCTTGAGGTCCTCCGGCCGTACGGCCTCCAGCGCGGCGACGTTCCTGAGGAATTCAGCGTCCCTCGAGGCCGCCGCGCGCGCGATCCGAAGCTTGTCGCGAACCGGGCCCGAGAGGTAAGCGTCGGCGGTCTCCCAGCTACCCGTGTCGGGATCCCGGTACAGGCGGTCTCCAAGAGCGGAGATCACCTCGGCCTCGCTTCGGCCGCCCCATAGCGCACCCACCTCCGACAGGTCGACCCGACCGTGCCGATCGAGCGTTACGAGGAGTGCGTCCTCGACACGCTCGGTGTGCGAAATCTCGATTCTGGGGCGCACGACTCGCTGAGTGAAGATCGCCGCCTTTTGGGCGGTGTCGGTTTCGGCGTCGTATAGCTCGAGTGCGGCGACGTTCATCGCCTCCGGGTCCCGCCGAAACGCGGCCAGATTGGGCCGGCGAACGAGGACCCGACCTGCCCGGTCCTCCACGCGAACCTCGCGGTTGATCGGTCCCCATTCACGGACGAAGCGGTCGTACAGGCGGTTCAGCTCGGACCGGGCGAGCACTTGATCTGGCTCGGACAGTTCCTGAACCTGGGACTCGAGCACGCGACGCACGGCGTTCCGAAGCCTGACCAGAGCGGTGACTCGCCGCACATCCTTCTGTGAACGAAGCCCGTGTTCCGCGAACCGGTCTCCATCTCTGATCCTGAGCGCACCGTCGACGACGGCGAACGCCCCGTCGCGAATCGAGGTGTCCGGCCGATCGACAAGCGAAGCGGATGCCTGTTCGGTCGCGACGGCGGGCGGTTCGTGGCGAAACACGTTGGCCGGCAGGTGGAGCCCAGCGCGAGCAATTGCGTCTCCCAGGTCCTGGTCAGCATCCGCCACGACGGTTGGCTCGTTCCGGGCGTACATCCTCCCGGTCAACCGCAGTTGGCCGAGCATCATGTGGGGGTTGCGGGCATAGTACTCATTGACCCAGGCACGACCATCCGGCGTCACGACTTCCACGGACTTCAACCATGCCTCGCCCGCTGGGGCAGCTCCGTCCGTTCGGCGCCTTAGAATCAATAGATCCGTGGTCACCTCCGTCCCGGCGTTCTCGCGAAACGCACTGTTCGGGAGCCGGATCGCGCCGATGAGGTCCGCCCTTTCGCCAAGAAACTCTCTTACGGCGGAATTGCGTTTGTCGAGAGTGAAGCGGCTGGTGAGCATGGCAACGAGGCCGCCGGGCCGTACGAGCGCGAGCGACTTCGCAAAGAAGTAGTCGTGGATCCGAAATCCTCGCGGGTTGTGGACGGGGTCGAAAACGGGGTAGTTCCCGAATGGGACGTTGCCGACAACGAGATCGTATGCGCGCTCGCCGAGGATAGCGTCCTCGAAGCCTTCGATCCGAATGTCGCTGTCCGGATACAGCGCCCGGGCGATTCGTCCACTGGTCGGGTCCAGTTCAATGCCCGTCCAGCGGGTCCCGGAAATCAGATCGTCGGGCAGAAGGCCAATGAAATGACCCACGCCGAGCGCGGGCTCGAGGATCCGGCCGCTGTCGAAGCCGAGGCGCGTGAGGATTCCATAGATCCCTCGAATCACCGTCTCGGATGTGTAGTGCGCGTTCGGCGTACTCGCCTCGGCGCCGGCAAAATCTGCCGGACTCAGCAGTTCTCGAACTTCGCTCCCTATCGCTCCCCACTCCGGGTGATCAGGCTCGAAGACCCGCGGGAAGGCACCCCATCCCACGTATCGAACGAGAACGGATTTCTCGGACGGGCTGGCATGGCGTCCCTCGCGCTCGAGTGCATTGACAAGCCGGATCGCCCGGAGGTTGTCCTCGGCTTTCTGGCGAAGGCTGCCCCGGCCCAGCCGGTCGGTCGCACCGATGCGATACTGGCCGGACGATTGAGAGATTTCGGTGTGCTCGAAGATCGGCGCCGGTCGGGCCTCGATCACCGGCCCTTCCGGCGACACGAAATCGAACAGCATGAACTGGCCGGTGTCCGACTCGAGACTGTGGGAACGACGCGATGGCGACCTTGTCGTCCTTGTGATGAGGGAAGAAACCATTTCACTGGCACTCCGGTGAGGATGGGCGCAATCAATCGTGCGAACACCCATCCTCTTCTCTGGCACTGGGAACGAAGGACATCAAGCCGCGACATGGAGGGGGGCGCGGCGGCTGACGAAAGGGTCTCGATGGCTCGGTGGTTTCGTCGCGTGCTTACGATCGAAGTGAGGCTCTGCAGCCTCGCCCGATAAGGCGACAACAGCGTGCGCCTCGCGGCCCGCAGTCCGAGCGCGGACAGCCGGTATCAGATAGTCCAGCATCGTACTGGCTTGCCGCTTCGTGCATCCTTGCGTGAGAAGGAGGAACACCCGGCGGCGTTCTCTTTCTGACAGGGTGCGGGAACTCAGAAGTTGGCAGACACGGCGAAGCTGCCGCAGCGTCGCAGGGTTGTCCGTATAGGCTCGCGCGCTGGCGTGAGCTTCGTCGGCCGCCGCTCGCCACGAGTCTTGACGGTCCAGGGTCGCACCCGACTGTGCGGAGTCACGCGACCGGGTAAGAATGATTCGGACGGGTTTCATGATGTGCTTGGGGCATGAGTTTCCGAGGACGGGCGCCGCCGGGAAGGCCGCCGAGTATGTCGTGCGGGGCTGGCCAGCCTATTGGCGGCGCCTTGGGATGGGATTTCGGCGCCTCGTTGGAGGGGCGCAGACCGCAAGCTTGCCTTTCAATGGCGTGCCGGGCCGCCGGTGCAAGGGCAGCCCGGCGCTCCGCTGCTACGCATCCTGGGGCAGGGCTTCGTCCACGAGGGTCGTGAGCACGCGGTCCTTGATGTCGACCAGCCTGCCGCTCAGCAGGGCCTCAGCGCGAGAGCCACGCACTCGCCAGAGATCCACATCGTGGTCAATGGACTGAGTCACGGCATTGTAGGCTTCCCAGGCACTGCGGTCGCCCTGATGGCCGTCGCCTTCTTCCCAGAGCTGCGCCAGACGATCGCGGCGCGCGATGACGCGGTCACGCGCCCCTTCCTGCCGGGGAGTGAGTCCGGGGCGCTCGAGGCTGGCCGGTAGTGGCGACACAACATCGAGGACCAGCCTCCGGAAGCGAGCGGTGTCCAGATGACGCGCCTTCAACGCTCGATACTGCCGCGCGACGATGGAATAGCGCTCGATCAAGCTGCCCCAGAGTTGCCGGGCCGCTTCGACCGTGCGGGCTTCCACCGAGGCAGTATGCCGGATCCCGATGGCACGGCGCCGGTCCTTCAAGGCAGCACCCAGCGTGTTGTCGCATACGATGCGAATCGGGGTCTCCTGGACCACGACCTTCCGCTGGCCCGAGTGATTGTTGGAGATCACCCCGTATGGAACGACCTCATCGGCAAAGACCTCGAGGACCACCGGAGAGTCGATGTGGAACTGGACCATCATCCAGACATCCCGTCCGCCACGAATCGCGCCTCCGGTCTCCAGCGATGCGAGACCCGCGTCCAGCAACGGCTCCAGCACACCGAACGCATCGCGGTTCTGCAGCGGTGTGTACCGATCGGAGACGACGCCAAGGGTGGTGTCGCGATCCGAGCGAACCGTGGCAAAGGCGTCCTCGACTCGCAGGTACTCCCCAAACTCGGGAAGGCCGGGAATCGGGTCGGTTCGGGTGTAGATCGGCCGAAGGTCAACCTCGAAGTCGAGGCCGCCGATACGGAGCGCTTCTTCGAGGGACGGGGCTTCTGTGAGGACTGTCCCCTCGCGATGCCACGGGGTCTTCGCGACGCTGAAGATTGCCGCCGTGCCGTCCTCCAGTCGATCGAGCTCGTGTGCCATGAGTGCCTCTAACGGAAAAAGGGAGGAGTGAACGCTCCGCGCGGAGCGGGTTCACCCTCCCTTTTCTCATGGCGACGAGCTTCCTAGAACGGCAGGTCGTCGTCTGGTTCCTCGAACGCTTCCGAAGGACTCCCTTCCGCGGGGGCCTGTTCGGCCCCCACGAGCGCAAGTCCACGGTGCGGCGCCGACGATGCATCGCCGGGCGTCCCGCCGTTCTTGCCCCCGAGCATGATCATCTCCCGGGCGCGGATCTCCGTGATGTACCGGGTTACGCCTTCGCGATCCTCGTAGGACCGATACTGGATCTCTCCCTCCACGCAGACGCTATCTCCCCGCCGGAGGTATCGCTCCGCAATCTCGGCGAGCTTCGCCCAGGCGACGATCCGGTGCCATTCCGTCCGTTCCTGCTTCGCGCCGGAGCGATCGGTCCACGTCCGGTTGGTGGCGATCGAGAACTCCGCGACGCGGGTTCCATCAGACGTAGCGCGGACTTCGGGATCGGCCCCGAGGTTGCCGATCAGCAGGGCCTTGTTCAGCGAGCGTGACATGATCCGACTCTCCTTGCCGAGGTGTGAGACGCCACGCCGCGGTGGTGCGGATGGACGCCGAAGGCGAGAACCTTCGCCCGTTCCTCTTCTCCCGTTCGTACTCGCCGTCGCCTGCGGTCAGCTCGAAAAGCGATGAGCCGGCGGGAGCATTCCGGACTCGGCGAAGCTGTAGTAGGCCGTGGATTCGCCGATGATGATGTGATCCACGACGTCGATTCCAATGACCGCTCCTGCTATGACCAACTGCCGGGTGATGCTGTGATCCTCGGCGGACGGTGTCGTGTCGCCGCTCGGATGATTGTGAGCGACCAGGACCGAGGCCGCGTTCGCGAGGATCGCCGGCTTGAACACCTCTCGCGGATGGACCAGCGTCGCATCCAGAGTCCCGACCGTGACCGTGTGGAGTCCAATCATCCGATTCTGCGTGTCGAGGAGGACTACGACGAAGTGCTCTCGGTCCGCCCCGCTGAGGTACTCCCGCAGCAAGGCGGCTGCGACGTACGCAGAAACGAACTTCCTTCGCTCGGAGCTCTGGCTCCCGTCGCGAACGAGCTTCACCTGATAGATCGGAATGCGATACATGGGGTGCCTCCTGCTTGTGAGGAATCGCAGGCTCGTTCCTGCACCCCATCTTCTTCTCCCGGTCGTTGAGGGAACGGGCCTATGCCCGAGGAGATCGTGTTCGTAAGGGTCCACCGGCATCGTGACAGCAGCGCCAACACGCCACCGGGATCGCGCTTGCGGCCCTCCGCCATGTAAGCCAAGGTTGGTTATTGAACCCATTGCGCCTCGAGGGACCGATGAATCCTCCGTTCTGGCAGCATCAGATGACCGAGCCGAATATCGCTTCGTTTGCCCGGGAGGCGACGGCCACCCAGCCGTTTGTCGCCGGCTTACTGGCCGGGGTAGTCCTCGCCAGCGCTGTCCTCTTGTGCTTCCGGAGCCGCTTGCGGAGCGGATCGGTCCGGCAGCGCCGGGCAATCGTTACCGGATGGGGCGACCTGTTCCGGCTGCTGGGAAGCCTGTTGCGTGGCACCTACTTTCTGGTGTTCACGCTCCTGCTCCTCGCC
>CAZUVK010000031.1:9216-22049 GCA_964623785.1 uncultured Gemmatimonas sp.
CCCGCGTGTTCTTCTGGCCGGCCGGGCGGCGCTGGTAGATCGCTGGCCCACGGACTCCTGGCTGCGGGCGGCTACGGAGGCCTATGGCGGAGCTAGTGGCTTCCGCGCTCGTGCGCCCGGTCGTGGAGCAGGTTTCGGAATGCTCGAGATGCACTGGCAGGCAGTGCGAGATGTGGCGCACGTGCCCAGTGAACCAGGTCGCGGACATGCTCTGGGGCGAGCTTGCGGGCCGCACGGTTCAGCTCCAGGGCGATTTGCCGGTGCGGCGCGGAGATCATCCGGTGAAGCTCATTCAGTTGGTGTGGTGCCAACTTTCGGAGGGCGAGGCCAATCCGAACGCGAGTGCGTGCGTTGTCCCGGGTCCGCTCCAAGCGCTCCTCGGCCTTTCTCACTCGCAGTTCGGCTCTTTGAACCGCTCGCTCCGCCCGCATCAGGTGGTTGTCATCCGGCGCCGCGACTGTCGCGAGGCTGGCTTCACGCCCCAGTGCCGCCGCGTTGCGTGCCCGTTCCTGAATCTGATCCCGGCCGAGCCCGCGTGAGCCGCCGAGAAGCCGGCGATTCTCCGCCTCGTGGATTTGCCCGTAGCTTTCCGGGCGGTCGCGCATCTCCTGGGCGGCGCGCTCCACACCGTTGATTCGGACGGTCTTCTCGAATGACTCGCGAGCTTTCGCAGGCTTGCGATACACTCCCACCAGAGCCGAGTCGAACGCCTGGGTGGCACTTTCCATCCGCTCCCTCGCCCACCACAGCTCCGCGACGCGGGCGCGGGCGGATTCGAGCCGTTGCGTCTGCCGGCCGAGATCCGCCTTCAGCCAATCCCGCCGGTCAAGCGTGTGAAAGTCATCGACGACCTCCAGCACCTGCCGACTCGACCGATTGCGCTCGCCGCTACGCTCGCGGTGGGCTGAAAGGGTCTCCCCGAAGCGCTTCTCCAGACTGCCGCGCGAGGCTTCCCGGTCTACGCTCGACGCTTTCGCGAAATGTCGTCCGTCGGTAATGACCATCCCGGCGCCCCGGCGCTCAATCCTCAAGCCATGTCGGTCCAGGCGCCTGTCGAGCTCCTCCCAAGACCTGGCCTCTCGAAGGTCCTGGCCGGCGACTTCACGGACCCGTTCGAGGAAAGGGCCGTCGGGATGCTCAGTCCATTCCTTGGACGCCTGCTCACCGACCTCCCGCCGCTGCCAGTGCGACACCAATTCCTGCGGTTTCGTGTGGACTCGCTCGGGCAGCTCCGGCTTGTCGCCCCGCTCCCAGGCCTGTCGTTTGGCCTCACGGGTCTGTTCTTTCTTCCGCTCGTGCTCCATCGGATCGCGTCCCATTTCGCGGCTGTAGATCTCGTTCCAGGCGAGGTCGAGCCGCCGATGCTGCTGGCGGGGAAGCTGGATCTTCTTGGCGTCGACCTGCCGGGCGTCAATCCAGATATGAAGGTGGGTCTGCTCCGTGTCGCGATGCACGACCGCGAAGGCGCGAGACCTGGGGAATTCCCGCTGCAACCACTCTTCGGCCATGGCGAGCGCTCGCTCGTTGGACACGTCGCGCTCGAAGCTCGCTGTGACCCGATAGTGGGTTCGAGGCTCACCTCTCGCGGTATGCTGGGCGACCTCGATTTCCTCCCGCGTTTCCGCATAACTAATCAGGGCCTGGCGCAGCTCGGCGTAGTCGCGCGACGCCCGAACGTGCTCGGGAAGCTGGAACAGGAGGAGCGCCTGCTCGCGGTCGAGTACGGCGCGCTCCCGTGTGATGTAGGCGACATGACTGCCGGACGCTCCTGTCGTCCCGGCCCGGAAGCGTAGGAACGTACCACCGCTCGTGACTGACGTGCTCATAAGAGGAGCGGCCGCATTCGAGCGAGCATCTCCCGGACCTCACCCACGGCGCGATGCACCTCGGCTTCCGAGAGTGGATCGGCCTCATCCCAGGCCGAAGCATCTGCGCGGTGTGCGAGTTCGGCGAGGTTGGTTCCCACTCTCCGAAGCTGAACCATCAATCCCTCCAGCAACGAGATCTCTTCCGACGAGCGGCGCCCCAGCTGAAGGGTGTCCGTCCTCAGGGCGAGCTCAACCAGGAAACGACTGGCGCTTCGGTTGGCTTGCTCCGCCCTCGCGAAGATCGCGAGCTTCTCCTCATGGGTGCAACGAACCGGAAACGCCTCTGGATAGCGTCGTCTGGAGCCGTTGCGACTGTGCTCCGGCCGTTCGATCGCCACGCTGATGCCCAGGGTTAGGAGGCCAATGATTTGGCCGTGCCTGTCGGCTGTCAGTCACGATACCACATAGGGTTTCCGCGAATACCGCGACACGGATCCGCCTTCTATTCAGAGGTACTTCGGAAATGCGGCGAGCGTTCTATCGAGGATCGTCAGGCGAGATTCGAGGTGCGATCGCGTGCGCCTGATTTCCGAGCTTTGCGGGACGAACATCTGCGAGGAAGTCTCGGAAGCGGGGCCGGAAGCATGAGAACCGATCGACCGTCTTTCGTTGGCGGCGCGGTGGGGTCATCCGGTCATATTGCGGGCCGCGCCACGATCGTTTCTGGTTCGGGAGTTACGAGGAGGGCCTGAAGTTCGGCCACGGGCGTGTCAGGGTTCATCCACAGATCCACTGCAGATGGGTCGAGAAGTACTGCGATTCGCGGTGGTTCTTTGGGATGTAGCCATCTCAAACTGGGATGAGGATCCGTCGTGACGATTGCGTATCCCTCAAGTTCCCCGTCCGAAGTCGTCCATCTGTCCCAAATGGCTGGAAAGAGCACAAGTTGGCCGTCCGCCCGCGCTACCTCGTGCGCAACCGGCTTTCCCGCAGGACGCGGGAACTCGATGAAGGAAGTCGCCGGAACGACGCACCTCCGCTCGCGGAACGAGTCCCTCCAGGTCTTCGCATCAGCAATCTTTTCGCTCCGTGCGTTAGTGAACCCGCGATGCTTGGCGCGTTCAGAGAAGCGGATCCACTTCGGGACGACGCCGAACTGCAACACCTCAAAGGCGAGCCCTCCGTCTCGAGGCCGCAGCACTGCGCCGGGCTGAGTCGGGTAGACTGTAGGTTCGACCTCCGAGATCCACGGGGACACCCAGCGCACATCGAACATCGAGAGCTGCTCGGGACCTCGGATTACAGAGTTGTATCGGTTGCACATCGGATTCCCTCGTAAAGAGTTACTGCGTTCCGTACCCCCGCTAGCGGAAGTCGTGCGAGTGGTGTGTGAGAGAGGAGGTCTCGATCCGGCGGAACCGCTTGGCTACCACATTCAACACAGTCTCCTGTCGCTCGAATCGACCCTCGACCACCAGGAACGGGGAGGAGCGGACGACCTCGCGTTCCCGTTTGTAGAGCGGAGGAGGTACGATGACATTGATGTAGCCAAACTCGTCTTCCAGGAGAAGGAACACCGTTCCCTTGGCGGTCGACGGGTGTTGCCGCACGATCACGAGGCCGGCGGCGACGGTCGGTGAGCCATCCTCATAGTCCGACAGCGTCCTGCTCGAGGTGATCCCCGCGTCGTCCAGACGCGCGCGGAGATGCTCCATCGGATGCCCCACGACGCAGATCCCGGTGGCGAGGTAATCGAGAAAGATTCGCTCGCGACCCTGCAACTCCTCCGGACGGAACGGAAGCGCGCGTGCAGGCGCCAACGGCAGGAGGTCGCCCGCGGCCCGAAGGGCCTCCCAGGCCGCCGCACGGCGTCCCGGCTCGAATGCCTCGAACGCTCCGGCCCGCGCGAGGTGGAGCGCTTCGGCGCGCCCGAGTCCCGCGCGGCGGATCACACTCTCGATCGAAGTGAACGGTCCGTCCGCCTGGGCGAGCTGCAGCCGTTCACGCGCTTTGCTTCCCATTCCCCGGATGTGACTCCACCCGACACGAACGGCTGGCCGATCGGCACAGGCTGTTTCCTCGAGAGTGCTCTCCCAATTGCCTATGGAGAGACAGGGTGGCTGAACGTCGACTCCCGCCCGCCGGGCTTCGTGGACGAGCGTCGACGGCGCGTAGAACCCCATCGGCCAGGCGTTGAGCAGGCCGATCAGAAACGCGGCCGGATGGTGCGCCTTGAGATATGCGGTGGCGTAGGCGATGAGCGCGAAGCTCCACGCATGACTTTCCGGGAAGCCGTAGTTCGAGAAGCTGAGGAAGTCGTCCGCGATCCTGTCGGCGGTCTCTGGAGGAATCCCGCGGGCGAGCATGCGCGCACGCAGACGCTCAAGAGCGCTCTTCAAGCGCGCGAGCTTGCGTTCGTTACCCATCGCACGGCGCAACTCATCGGCCTCGGCCGCCGTATAGCCGCCGAGCGCCATGGAGATCGCCATCGCCTGCTCCTGGAAGATGGGAATCCCGTAGGTACGCTCGAGGATCGGAACGAGATCGGGATGGGCATAGACGACCTCTTCCAGGCCGCGCCGGCGCTGCGTGTAAGGATGGACGAACCTCGCCTGGATCGGGCCAGGGCGAATGAGCGCCACCTGCACGACCAGGTCGTACAGGTGATCGGGTTTGGTGTGGACGATCGAGGAAATCTGGGCGCGCGACTCGATCTGAAACGTTCCGACCGTATCGCCCCTGGCGATCATCTCGAACGTCCGCGTATCGTCTGGCGGAAGATTGTAGAGATGGAGACGCTCGCCGGTGCGCGCCTCGATCGCATCGAACGAGATGCGGATCGCGGAGAGGCCGCCAAGCCCGAGGAAATCGAACTTCGGGACGCCAACCGCGTCCAGGTCGTCCTTGTCGAACTGGAGGATCGTGCGGCCCATCGTCGTCCGCTCGATCGGGATGACATCGCCCAGAGGCTCGCGGGAAAGGACAAACCCTCCGGGATGCGTCGAACGCATGCGGGGAAGCTCCTCCATCGCGCGCATTGCGATGAGAACCGATCGACCGCGGGAATCGCCGGCGTCGAAACCCTCGGCCCGCACCTCCCCTTCCGCGAGCGCCTCCGCGCCCTCGGCCGCGGAAGCGCGGTGAAGACGTTTTGAGATCCCGAACGTGAGATCCGCGGGGTAGCCAAGCGCGCGCATGGAGTCATGCAGCGCGGTCGGTGCGGAGTAGATCTGTGTAACCCCGGTGATCGCGGCGTGCCCTCGGTCGTACTTTCCGTAGATATGGTCGAGTACCTCCTCGCGGCGGTGCATCTCGAAATCCACGTCGATATCGGGCGCCTCCGTAAGTCCATCTGTGCGAGCCTCGCTCAGGAAACGCTCGAAGAGCAGCCCGTTCTTCACGGGGTCCACGGCGGTGATGCCGAGGCAGAAAGCGACCACACTGTTGGCGGCACTACCCCGGCCCTGGCAGAGAATCCCGCGCTCCCGCGCGAAACGCACCGCCTCCCACATGATCACGAAGAAACCCGCGAAGCCGAGCCGCTGGATGACCCCCAGCTCGTGCTCGATCTGCACTCGCGCCTTCCCATCGACCGTCCCCCATCGATCCGCGGCGCCCGCGTAGACCCGGTCCCGTAGGAACGCGTCATCGTCGGCGTAGCCGTCGGGAAGGTCGGACCGGGGAAGCGCCGGCCGCAGCCAGCGTAGTGAGAAGTCGCACTCGTCGGCGATCCGGGTGCTTTCCTCGAGTCCGTTCTCCCAACCTCGCCAGAGAAGCGCCATCTCGTCGGGAGATTTGAGCCGCCATTCTCCGTTCGGAAGCAGGAGACCCCGGCCCCGCGCGCCCGTGACGTCGAACCCGGTGCGGAGAGCGGTCTGGATATCATGAAGCCAGCGACCGTTCTCGTCGAGGTAACGAGGTTCGTTGGTCACGACCCAGGGCACGTCGATACGACGGGCCGTGTCCATCAGCGACTCGATCAGGACCTCCTCGGTACCCGAGACGTGGTGGCGCTGCACTTCGACGGCCAACCGATCGCCGAACACATCCCGCCAGAACGCGAGTCGCTCCCGCGCGGCCATGGATCTTCTCGACCGTAACAGCGTGGCAATCTCTCCCGTCGGCGGACCGGTCAGCAGGTGCAGACCCTCACTGCGCTCCGAGACATCGGCGGACCGAAGGCTCGGAACGCCACGTTCGTTGTCGAGCCGCGCCTTCGTGACGAGGTGCGCGAGATTCCGGTAGCCGCGCTCGTTCCGGACGAGGAGCGCAAGCGGGTATCCATCCACACGCAGCTCGGCCCCAACGATCGGTGTCAAGCTATGCTTCTTGGCGCTCATTGCGAACCGGACGATTCCACCGAAGTCAGCGGTGTCGACCAGTGCGAGCGCATTGTAGCCAATTTCCGCCGCGCGCTCCGCAAGCACCTCCGGCGTCACCGCACTGTCCCCGAAGGAGAAAGCGCTCCGGCCTTTCAACTCGACGTATCCCGCGCCCATCAATCCCACCAGCCGTGAAGGTACCAGCGATCCTGGAGGGTGTCCCGGTAGATCCAGAGCAGGGTGCCTTCATCACTGACGCACCGGTAGTATTCCCGCGAGACTGGCCGATCCTCGTCGGCACCCGCGGAGACCCGATCGGGGCCTGCCGCTTCCAGGTCGCGCCAGCCGTTGTCGGCGCGAAAGCGGACCGGCAAGTGATGATCGCGCCGGAGCTCGGTGCGGACATGGATGGGGCGGGGCTCGGGAAGAAGGCGCAGAGCCAGCGCGGCAACGGGAGGGGGGTCGATCTCCTGCGAGAGATCTTCGATCTTCGAGCTTTCCGAAACTTCGTGAGGCGTGAGCGCCGCCCAACTCACTCGCCGCTCGGCAAGGAGATGCGGAACGCGGACCTGCCGAACGAAGAGCCGGGGATCGGTATCCAGCAGTCGTGCGACGGTCTCCTCCACGAACGCCATGGTCGCGAAGCCGCGATCAAAGAGGTCTCCCTGCACGCCGGAAACCGGATCGGAAGCCCCGGCTTCGAGGGAGACGCCGGCAATCGCATCCCGAAGCTTGAGCCCGTCCAGGGCCGCACGAATCCGCCGGATCCAGAACGATCGGTCGGCTGTGGGACTCGCGGTGCGGAGCACCTCGCGGACGGTGCCGCCGCCCGCGAGGGCGAAGCCGAGCGTCACGACACGGGCGCGTAAGGCGCGGTCACGAAGCGTGTCACATACCCGATCGAGCAGCGCGTTCAGCACGAAGACGAGGCGGGCCGCATCACGGATCGTATAGTCGATGAAATCCGTCGAGGCATAAGGGAACTCGGGCGGGATCGGGCGGAACAGGAGCCGTCGGTCATCGCCACGCGCCAGCTTCCAGAGTCGGACCCCTTCGGCGCTGAAGCGAACCTCGATCGCGTCTGGCGTCAGTGCGGCCAGATTACCGCAGCTCTGGATTCCTGCCCCTTCGAGCAGTGCAAGAAGGGACTCGTCCCTTTCCTCATAGGCCAGGAGCGCGAGCGGACGAGATGCCAGAAAGTGCGCCTCTTCCCCCGGTGGCACGATCGTGATTCGCCCCTTTCCGGTGCGCGCCGCGGCCTCGGCCACCACTGGCACTGACGCCAACCCAACTCGTGTCCCTTCCGTCGCGTTCGCCGCCAACCGATCGAGAAGCCGCTCCGCGAGGTGCTTCGCCGGCATTCCCCGGCTGTCCACCCACACCATCCCCCTCGATTCCATCGCCACTCTCGGGGCTTCCTGCAGCAGGAGAGGGGCGAGTTCTGCGATCGACTCCTCGCCGGTCGACCAGATCGGGTTCCATAGACAGAGAATACTCATGATGCGATACCGCTAGAACGATGTCAGACTCCCGGCTCCACCCCGCCGCCGCTACGTTCACCCGCAACGACACCGATTCCACCAGGACTGGTTTGCCCAGCGCGTCACGGCTCCAGTTGAACCGTCCGGGACTCGCACGCGCCTGGATCCGGACTGCGGCCATGTAGGGGTCCGCCGAGATTTCGACGAGTGCCGCTCCTCCTTCGCGAGCGGCCCGGCAGAGGCGCAATCGGCCCGCTGGTGCTCCCCGGCCTCCGGCGTATGCGACGATGGAGAACCCGCCCGAGCGAAGGAGCTCTTCCACGCACTCCAGCGCTTCGGGCGCGGTTCTCGGGAGCGCTAGTACGACTCTCCCCCACTCGACATCCGGCGCGATCGCTCCGGTTTCGTCCACCCAGACCGCGCGCTCTCCATGACGGATCGCTTCCAGACACGCGGCTCGCAGGACAGCCGAGCCGCCAACGCCCGACATCCACACGGTGAGACGCCCTCGCGGCAGGCCTCCGCCCGGTAGAAGCCGGTCGAGCGCCGCCAGCCCGGTCGACACCTGGGGTATCGTCCGTTCCGGTAGCGGCACTGCGTTGGGAAAGCGCGCCTCGATGATCCCTCGTAGTTCGGCAATGACGGTCATATATGAGTCCGGTCCCCAAGCTCTTCTATCCCCTCGGCGATGAGGGCACGAAGCCCCCAGCGCGGGCACACGCCGAGGGCTTCGACAAGAGTAACCGAAGATTTCCCGAAACTCAAGGGAGATCCACAAAGGGTCAGAACCGACCCCTGGCATTCGGCTTTTCGCCGACTACGGAACGGGAGTCCGCCCACGACATTCCGAAGGATGCGTCCCGCCCCTCGGCTCACTCGCGATCAACGCCCGTTGAACCGCCGCGAGCAACCATCGTGGCGCACACGGCTCGAGCAGGTGATCGTGTCGCCCGAGCCCGCGGGCGCGCTCCCAACCCGCGGCGGCTTCACGCACAGTGATGACCACGACAGGAATCCGGGCGGTGCGCGCACGGCCGCGGAGGCGCGTAATGGCTGTGTAGCCGTCCATGTCCGGCAATCGCAATTCCATCACGACCGCGGCTGGACGGTGTGCCAGCACCTTTCGCAGGAGGTCTGCGCCGTCGGCTGCTTCCAGCGTCCGATACCCCGCATGGCGCAGTATCCTCGCGCAAATGGTCCGGCTGCCTTCATCGGGATCCGCGACAAGGATCGTCCGTCGGGGCATTGACCTCTCCAGATATTCTGTGTGATCGGGGAATGCCTCGCACTCGACGAGGGTCCCGCGCGGGTGGGGCGAAGCGCCCGCCACGCCATGCCGGGCGGGGAGCGCGATGGCTCCCGGAAAATGAGAGTGACCCCAAGAGTGTGGCAACGCCGCGCACTGAGATGATGGCGTTCGGGTCGTGAAGCGCGGGTGAACACGACGTGAAAGCTTCTTCATGCAGCTGCGGGGAAGGCACTCCCCCTTGCGCGCGAAGCCGGACGAACGAAGAATCCGCAGAGTGGATTTTACGCGGCGTCTAACGGAGGCCGTCCACGGCCAGACGCGTGCGGAAGAGTGACCGGCATGAATCGGCGCGGAGATGCCAATGCGGATCCTGGTAGTCGATGACGAGAAAAAGGTTGCGAGCTTTCTGGAGCAGGGGCTGCGGGAGGACGGCTACTCGGTGGATGTGGCTCACGATGGGCTGGACGGCGCCATCAAGGCGCATGTGTACGATTACGACCTCCTCATCGTGGATGTCGTGCTGCCGGGAAAGAGCGGCTACGAGATCGTGCGCGAGCTACGCAGGGAGGAGAAACACGTCCCCGTGTTGCTGCTCACCGCCCGGGACTCCGAGGATGACGTGGTTCGTGGCCTGAATGCCGGTGCGGACGACTATCTGACCAAACCCTTCGGCCTCAATGAGCTGCTCGCCCGGGTCCGCGCCCTGCTTCGGCGTGGCGGATCCCGACGGTCGGATCGGCTGATCTACCATGACGTCGAGCTCGACCGTCTGCGTCACATAGCATACCGGGACGGCGACAAACTAGACCTGACCGCGAAGGAATTCCAGTTGCTGGAGTATTTCCTCATGCACGCCGAGCAAGTCGTACGGCGCACGGAGTTACTGGAAAAGGTGTGGGATCTGCACTTCGACCCGATGAGCAATGTGGTGGACGTGCATCTCGGCAACCTGCGGAGGAAACTGCACAACGGGCGGGGCGATCCTCTGATTCGGACGGTTCGCGGTGTCGGGTTCATCCTGCGTCGAGACAAGTCCTCGTGACTCGCTCGCTCCGGTTTCAGCTCGTCACCCGTTTTCGCGCCTACCGCAGGCGCGGAGATGTAGGATCGTTTTGGCGGCGGGTACGTCGCCCGCCGAACCCGCCGGCCCAAGCCGAAGACGCGAGTGAATAGACCAGTGACGGCACAACCCATCAAGATCGCGGTGATTGGCGCAGGCCATGTCGGCGCCACATTCGCCTACACATTGGTGCTCCGCGGGCTCGCCTCCGAGATCGTGCTTGTCGACGTGAACCGTGCCCGCGCCGAGGGAGAGGTGATGGACCTGAATCACGCGGGTCCCCTGGCCGCGCCGGTGCGTATCGGTGTGGGTGACTATAGCGACTGTAGCGGTGCCGCGATCACCGTCGTTACGGGAGGCGCGGCGCAGAAGCCGGGAGAGACCCGCCTGGAGCTGGCCCAACGAAACGCCACCATCTTCCGCGAAATCATCCCGTTGATCGCTCGGTCCAATCCGAACGGGATCCTCCTGATCACCACCAATCCCGTTGATGTTCTGACCTATGCCGCCTGGAGGATCAGCGGGCTACCCGCCGAGCGAGTGATCGGGTCCGGCACAGTGCTCGATAGCGCGCGCTTCCGTCACCTCCTCAGCCAGCACTACAACATCGATCCGCACAGCATACATGCCTACATCATCGGCGAGCACGGGGACAGCGAGGTGCCGGCATGGTCCCTGGCCAACATTGCCGGCATGCGTCTGGACGAATTCTGTGTCGCGCATGGGTTCGACCACAGCCCCGCCGTGATGGAAGCGCTCTTCCAGCAGACACGCGACGCCGCGTACCGGATCATCGATAGGAAGGGAGCGACTTACTACGCGATCGCCGCAGCGCTCGTGCGTATCGTGGAGGCGATACTCCGGGATCAGAAGACGGTCCTCACCGTCTCGAGCCTGATGACCGGCGCATACGATATCCGTGACGTTTGCCTGAGCGTTCCTTCCGTGATAGGACGCTCCGGGGTGGAGCGGGTGTTACACCTTGCGTTGAGTGCGGAGGAGGAAGAGCGGCTCCGCCAATCCGCCGTAGCGATCCAGAACTCTATCAAGAGTCTTGGGCTGGATGCGGTGTAAACCCGGCCGTGGCGGAAAGGTATCCGGGCATGCGCGAGCTGTGTTCCACCTTCATCGAATCGGCCCACCGCTTGAAAGCCGGGGAAGGGTGCGCGGCGGGCCGTGAGATTCGAGCCGCTCGATTGCGGGGGGTCCGCCTACAACTCCACGCGCCGAAGCAGTTGGGCGTTGATCGCGACGATGACCGTGCTTGCCGACATGAAGATCGCGGCTACGGCGGGCGGCAGCAGGATCCCGTAGCCAGCCAGCACTCCCGCCGCCAGGGGAATCGCGACGATATTGTAGCCGGCAGCCCACCACAAGTTCTGGACCATCTTGCGGTAGCTTGCCTTGCTGAGCGAAACGATTCGTGGCACATCGCGGGGATCGCTGCGCACCAGCACGATGTCACCAGCCTCGACCGCGACGTCGGTGCCGGCTCCGATGGCCACACCCACGTCGGCGGTCAGCAAAGCGGGCGCGTCGTTCACGCCATCGCCAACCATCGCAACTCGTTTCCCCTGGCCCTGCAGTTCCTCGACTTTCTTCACTTTGTCCTCGGGAAGCACTTCGGCGAAGACGGTATCGATCCCGAGTTCCTCGGCCACGGCATTCGCCACGGCCCACGAGTCGCCGGTGAGCATCACCACCTCGATCCCCACGGCGTGTAGGCGGCGGACAGCTTCAAAGGATTCTTCGCGAATGGCGTCGGCGATGGCGAAAACCGCGAGGACGCGGTCGCCTTCCACCAGATAGATCGCGGACTGCCCGCGACCGGCGACGCGCTCGGCGGCTTCTTTCAACTCCGGCGCGGGATCGAGGCCCAGCTTGCGGAGCAGGATAGGACCGCCCATACGCAACTCTCGCCCCTCGACCAATGCCCGTACCCCCTCTCCGGGTGTTGCCTGAAAGTCGGCGGCGGCGGGTATTTCAATCCCCTTCTGCTCCGCGCTACGGACGATCGCCTGCGCAAGCGGGTGCTCGGAGTCGCGCTCGACCGCGGCGGCAAGACGCAGCACCACCTCATCGCTTATTTCCCTCGCGGGCTGTATTTCGACCACCCGGTGCTCGCCCAGCGTCAGCGTGCCGGTTTTGTCGAACACGACCGCGTCGAGGTTCCGTGCCTCCTCAAGCCCTCGTCGATCGCGGACCAATAGGCCCCCACGGGCTCCGATCGTCGTGGAGATCGCGATTACGAGTGGCACCGCAAATCCGAGAGCGTGCGGGCAGGCGATGACGAGCACCGTGACAACCCGCTCGACGGCGAACGCCGTTTCGGCGCCCAGGGTGATCCAGACAATCGCCGTCGCCAAGGCGGCGCCGATCGCGACCAGAGTGAGATAGAAGGCTGCGCGGTCGGCGAGCGCCTGCGCTCGCGAGCGGGACTGCTGCGCCTGATCGACGAGTCGCATGATCCCCGCCAAGGCTGTGGCTTCACCGGTACCGGTGACCTCCACTCGCAGCGATCCCGATCCATTCACGGTGCCCGCGATCACCTCATCCCCCTCTCCCTTTTCCACGGGCAACGACTCTCCGGTGAGCATCGACTCGTTTAGCGTGCTGCGTCCCTGGCGAACGATTCCATCCGCGGGAATACCGGCACCGGGGCGAATGAGCACCAAATCGCCATCCCTCAGCTCGTCGAGCGATACCTCCTCAGTGCGTTCGCCGACGATTCGCACCGCCGTACTGGGCAGCAGCTTGGCCAGCTCCTTGAGCGCCCCCTGCGCCTGGAAGATCGAACGCATCTCGATCCAGTGACCGAGGAGCATGATGGTGACCAACGTCGCCAGCTCCCACCAGAGCTCCATCCCCGGATACCCGAGGGTCACCGCGAGGCTGAAAACGAACGCGAACGTG
>CAZUVK010000032.1:0-14923 GCA_964623785.1 uncultured Gemmatimonas sp.
TAGCGCACCTGAATGGGGTTCAGGGGGTCGCGGGTTCAAATCCCGCCGTCCCGATGGTGTAAAGCGAAACTCGACAACGATTTAGTTGTCGAGTTTTTGCTTTTTTGTGTCGGCCGTGATGGAGTGGTATGCGTTCTGTTGGTATGCGTTGTTCAGATGCTTCCTCCGTGCTATGTCCTCACACAGCGGCTCGGATTGGCACCGATCGGATGGCCTTGCAATTGCAACTTCATCACGCTAGATTGCAATTGCAAAGCGTCTCGAATGGAGGAGCGATGACTATCACAAGCACACTTCCTGGCTTCGATCTCGCCCGCGAGGTTCTCGGGCTCGAGAATCACGAGATCGCGCGGGCGGTCCAGGCGGACGAGAGTACGCTGTACCGTTGGCGTCAGGGAAGCACTCCCACCGCGGTCTACATGAGCCGCCTCGAACGGCTCGACGACCTCGTTCGGGAGGTCCAGAAGACCGTGCGCCGGGAAGCGATTCCGGCCTGGCTGGACCGCCCGATCCCGGCCCTCGATGGCTCAACGGCCAGGGAGGTGATCCTGGCGGGCCGGAGCGAGACACTCCTGGGGATGTTGATCTCCCTGAACGCCGGGTTCAGTCTCTGAGTCGATGGTCGAGCGACGGACTTCAGGCGACTGGACAATCGAGCGGGTTTTCCGTCATTGCCACGAGGATCATGTGGATCTGCCCGCGACTCTCGAGGCCAGCCGGGGCGTCGAGGGCCGCTTTCATGTGCGCGGGGACTTCGGTGCGATCTATGTTGCGGCCGATCGAAAAACCGCGCTCGCGGAGCTCGATTACCGCGCGAGGAGTCTTGGGCTGCGCCGCGAGGATCTGCTGCCCAGGCTGCTCCTCACAATGGAAGCATCCGTGCGCCGGATCCTCGACCTGACGGATCTGGAAGCACGTGAGGCGTGGGGACTCACCCTCGACGACCTTCTTGGAAGCGACTACGGGCGCTGCCAGGAGGTAGCACGTGCCGCGCGTGCTGATGGCTTCGAGGCTATTCGATTCCGCAGCGCCCGGGCCTCCGGCGAGAACTACGCGATCTTCTTCGACCGTCTGGTTCCGGGATCACATCTTCGGGAGGAGGGGCGGGAAGCAATCTGAACCCAGGGCCTGCATCAAGCCCTCCATGGCAATCCGGGCGAGAAAGTCGCGCAGGGGCGTGGGGTGGAGGTAGAGGACATGGGCATCGTACAGGATGGTGGGGCCTTTCACCGTCGGTCATATCCCATGCCGAGTTCCTGAGCCTGTGCAACGAGCTCACGGTATGCGCTATCCGCATCCACCTCCGACCGTTCCCTGTATGCCAGCACATCGGACAGGCGGAGTCGGCGATGCGTCCCCACCATCCGGAACGGGATCTCTCCCTGCTTCAGGAGTCCGATCAGGTACGGTCGCGAAACGCTCAGGAGGTCCGCGGCCTTCTGCGTCGAGACCTCCTCCTCCCGGGAGCTGATCCGGACCGCGTGGCCTCTGGCGATCTCCTCAACCGCATCGGCCAGTACCTCGATCGCCGCCGCGGGGACTTCGATAGGTTGTTTCTCGCCTTCAAGGGTGATGTTGCGAACGGCGGACGCGAGCCGGCGCCTTGCCAGCTTTCGCAGCCTCTCCGCGGTGCGCCGCGCCCGCCGGATCTCTTCGGTGGGCGGCGTGGGCCGGTCTTCCGTCTTCTTCATGGTCGGCCTCCATCCTCGGGGAACTCATAGGAATAAAGGTAGTCAATAATCGAAATAATCGCAACGGACGCGCCGTGTGACGAGCCTGGCGCACGCGCGGTATGAGTCAGGCCCTGCGACTCCGATCGACCCAAAATGGGGTTCAGGGGGTCGCGGGTTCAAATCCCGCCGTCCCGATTGGAGTTACGGAAGCGGCACCTTCGCCAAGTCTGCAATAAGTGCGCAGCGCGGCGAGGGTGCCGCTGCTCGTCATGGCCCATATCCAGGGGTTTCGCTAGGTTCCCTTTACCGGTGACGCGCCAGCGAATCGCGAGGGAGTGCCCCACGAGCTCGGAGTCTCTGGTCCGCAACGACCCGCGTACATTGTAGCGGCGCGCAAGGAGCCAATACGTGGAGACACGGGATACCGGGGATGGGGGGGGCGATCCTGAGAGTGATAGGGACGGACCCATCCATCGCGTCACACTACCCGCAGGCGGAAAGGCAGCATTGCCATGCTCATGACCATTGCCATTATCCTGATCGTACTCTGGGCGCTCGGATTCATCACCTCGTATACGATGGGTGGCGTGATTCACATCCTGCTCGTCGCCGCCGTCGTCATCGTCCTTGTCCGTGTGATCCAGGGACGGAGAATCCTCTGAGCGGCGGATTCGTGACCGGGAAGGTCGTGAGATGAGCGGGATACACTGCTCAGCTCCTGCCCTGTTGCCGGCCAGAAGACGGGTTGGGTGACGAGGATTAGCGAGCCGGGAAGTGATCACCTCCAACCGCCTCGCGAGCGACGATCGGGGCGATCATCTGCCGCATCGCCGCGATGTCCTCCACGATGGCGGCCGCGGCCAGGAACGCGAGTACCGAGGCGATCGCCGACGCGCCGTAAACTCCCGCCAGAACGACTTCCTCCCTCCTGTAGAAGACGATCGCGGCCGCCCCGCCCACAATGAGGAAGATGGCGCCCGTGAACGAGAGCGCGGAAACGAGGACGGCCCGGTGGGGCGGAAGGTTGGGCATGAAGATCTCCGGTAAGGTTTTCCACGGGCGGGCCAGGCGGGGCCTCCCCTACCCGTCCCGCGCGCGCCGAGCAGGTTGTCCGACGATGCCGCGCACGGCCGCGAGGTACTCATCGGTGTCGAAAGACTCCGGGTCGGTCATCGCTTGCACCGCGCACCCCTGAATCCAGCTGACGGCGACCGCGGCCAATCCATCGGCCGTCGCCCCGGCGTACGTCGCCGGCTCAGCGACGAGAAGCTCTTCCATGATCGTCCGGAACGCCGCGCGGTAGCGTTCCAATTCCGCGCTGATCCGCGCCCGGATCGACGGGTCCCGTGCTCCGAAAGCCCAGTACTCAAAGAACAATCGGGTGTGCCGCGGCTCGTGGGACACCCGGAGCATCTCCTGCTGAAGCAGCGCGTGCAGCCGGTCCAGCGCGTTGGGAAGGCGAGCAATGTCGTCCGAGACGTGGAGCACTGATGTGTTTGCGAGCAGCCACTCCAGCAGTTCGTGCATCAGCCGCTCCTTGCGGCCGAAGTAGAACAGGACGAGCGCGTGGCTGAGTTCCGCCTCGGCGGCTACCGCCCTGAGCGTCACTCCTCCGATCCCGGCCCTTGCCGCCACGTCGAACGCCGCCCGCAAGATCTGCTCGCGTCGAGCCTCCTCTGGAACTGGCTTCCTCGGCATCCTTCTCTGCTCCCGGTTGTCCTGATCCGATACGTCGGCGAATCCCCGATTCCGCGCACCCCCCGATGGCATTGACCACTTGGTCAATATACCATAGCTTTGATTGACCACTTGGTCAACACGACCAGGTGAGCTGCCCCCAGAGTCGCGCCAGGCTAGTGTTGTGAATCAGAAATCCCTGGACCATGCGGTTGGTGAAGCGCGCGCCGCGGAAGGCGCGACGACGAAGGCGTAGCACAGCTACATCGAGGAGGAGTAACGCCCCGCGGCGCGATGCAGCGTCTGCCGCATGGTCCAGGGACTTCTGATTCACAACACTTGCGAGGGCCACATCCCGTCGATCGGAGAAATGGTGTCGGATGACGACGGCGGCCTCAGGATCGAGAGGATGGGATCCGCCGTGGCTGACGCGCGCGACAGGGTGGCCGTGGCGGACGAGTCGGCTCGTCCGCAGGCAACGGTAAGTCAGAAGGATCACACACTCATCGCGGCGTTGGCCGGCGACTGGGAACTCGAGGGCCCGACTCCGCGCTTCGACCCGCTGGTCGAGGACTGGCCGCGCGAGCGGACTTTCCGCGCGGTCGGGTTCGACGCCACCGAACTGGGTACGTGGGACAGCAGCCTGCTCACATTCCTGCTGCGGGGCATGAGCTACTGTGAGGCCCACGACCTCGAATTCGAAGAAGAAGGTCTGCCGGAAAACATCACGCGCCTCCTTGAGCTCGCCACGGCCGTCCCGGAGCAAGGGATCGATCCCGGGAAGGAGAAGGCCTCCTTTGCCGCCAGGCTTGGGAACAGAAGTCTCACCGCCTTCGATTCGCTTCTCGCGTCCGCCACGTTCGCGGGAGAAGTGGCACAGAGCTTCGTCAGATTGTTCTCCCTCCGTGCGCGGCTGCGCTGGCGGGATTTCTGGGTCGTCGTTCAATCGAACAGCTCGGGCGCCCTCCCGATCGTCACGCTGATCAGCTTTCTCGTCGGATTGATCATCGCCTTCCTCGGAGCGGTCGTGCTACGGCGCTTCGGGGCCGGCTATTTCGTGTCGTATCTGGTCGGCTACGGAATGCTGAGAGAGATGGGCGCCCTGATGACGGGGATCATCATGGCCGGACGGACAGGCGCCGCGTTCGCGGCGGAGCTCGGAAGCATGAAGATCGGGGAGGAGATCGATGCATTCGAGACGCTGGGGCTGTCTCCTGTCGACCATCTCGTGCTGCCGCGCATACTGGGCCTTTCCCTGATGATGCCCCTTCTGACGATCTATTCGATGTTCATCGGAATCGTGGGAGGGATGGTGGTCGCGGTGGCGCTCCTGGACCTCACCGTCGCGCAGTTCGTGGGCGGCCTGCTGACTCCGGTGACGCTCTCCGATGGGCTACTGGGGGTTTTCAAGGGCACGGTGTTCGGCGTGATCATTGGTATAGCGGGCTGCATGCGGGGGATGCAGGCGGGAAGCGATGCTGGCGCCGTGGGAAGAGCCGCGACCTCGGCCGTTGTCACGGGCATCACGTCGATCATCGTGGCCAACGCGGTCATCGACTGGATCGCGGCACTCCTCGGAGTCTAAGGATGATCATGCAGGAAACTCCCGCGATCGAAGTGAAGGACCTGACGATGGCGTATGACGGACGGGTCGTCATGCGGGATCTGAGCTTTCAGGTTAGTCAGGGTGAGATCTTCGTCATCATGGGGGGAAGCGGCAGCGGAAAGAGTACGCTGCTCAAACACCTCATCGGCCTCCGGAAGCCCGCGCGGGGAGTGATTCTGTTCGACGGGGAGGATTTTGGCGAGGCCGACGGCGGGACCCGGAAAGGGATGCTCCGCCGCATGGGGGTGCTCTACCAGAACGGCGCCCTATGGAGCGGGCTGACGCTGGCCGAGAACGTGGCCCTCCCCATCGAAGAGTACACGAACCTGAGGCCGGAGTCGATCGCCGAGGTCGTTTCGCTAAAGCTCGCGCTGGTCGGGCTGCGCGGCTTCGAGGCGTACTATCCCGCCGAGATCAGCGGCGGGATGCGGAAGCGGGCCGCGCTTGCGCGGGCCATCGCGCTGGATCCGGAGGTGCTGTTCTTCGACGAACCTTCGTCAGGGCTGGATCCGATCACGGCAAGCCGCCTCGACGACCTGATCCTGCGACTCCGCGACAGTTTCGGGACGACGATCGTGGTGGTAAGCCACGACCTCGCCAGCATCTTCAAGATCGCCGACCGGGCGTTGTTCCTGGATATCGAACGGAAGACGATGACCGCGCTCGGAGATCCTGCCGAGTTGCGGGAGAATCCCCCCAGTGTCGACGTGCACCGGTTCCTCACACGCGACAGCGAAGGCAGGGGACACGGTGCCCCTGACCATCCCCGAGAGAGGAGAACGGCAATATGAGCATCCGCGCCAACCCGACCGCGATCGGGCTGTTCCTGATCGGCGCCATTGTACTGGGGGTGGTCGGCACCGCCGTGCTCGCATCCGCCACGTGGTTCAGCAAGCAGTCGACCTTCATCAGCTACTTCGGCGAGTCGGTGAATGGCCTGGAGGTCGGGGCGCCAGTGAAGTTCCAGGGTGTGCCGGTGGGCCGGGTGACGGACCTGCTGATCCGGATCGAGTCAACGGACAAGACCTTTCAGGTGCCGGTGCAATACGATGTCGACCTCACCCGGCTGACGTCGCGCGCCGGAACTTTCGTCGATCTCGACAGCCCGGCCGTCCTGGGGCAGCAGATCGGCGACGGGCTCCGGGCCCAGTTACAGATGGAGAGCATCGTCACCGGCCAGCTCTACATCGAACTCGCGTATCGAGATGACGCGGCGCCGCCGGAACTCGAACCCGGCTCTACGCTCCATCCGGAGATTCCAACGACTCCGTCGCTCCTGTCGGCGTTTGGAACGCAGGCCGGCAGCCTCGTGGGGGACGTGCTGACGATCCTGTTCCGAGTGAACGAGATGCTGGAAGCCGTGAACATGGAGGAGCTTAACCGATCGGTGGTGGCGTCGGCGCAGGCCGTCGAGCGTCTGGCCGACTCAGGCGAGATCCGGGAAGCACTCGGAGAGGTAGCGGGGATGACCGCCCAACTCAACGCCACGATGGGCGAGCTACAGCTCCTCGCGGAGCGGGTCGGCGGTGCGATTGATCCCCTTCAGCGACAGATGGAGAGCACGAACGCCGAGGTAGTTCTCACGCTGCAGACCATGCGGCAGGCGATCGAGGAAACGCGTGGGGTCTTTACGCCTGATTCCGGAATCGGATATCAGATGGAGGGGGCGATGGTCAGTCTGCAGAGCGCCGCGGAGGCTCTTCGTTCGCTCGCCCTTTCACTGGAGCGAAATCCGGACATGCTTATCCGCGGAAGGGGACCCAATGAGGACTGACTTCAGGACGGCGGTCAGAGCGACCTGCCTACTTTCGGTGTGCGGCCTGATCGGCCTGACAGGGTGCTTCAGCCTGAGCAGGACCGCGCCACCGCAGCGGCACTATGTGCTCGGAGGCACGGCGCTACAGGAGAACGAACCGCCGCTGGAACTCGCCGGTCTCAAGATCGGGGTACGACGCCTGCGGCTCGCCTCGTATCTGGAGGCGCCGTTCCTCGTGGTCAGGCGGGGTGCTCATCAGGTCGGGTACTCCGAGTTCCACCGCTGGGGCGAGCAACTCGACGGGGGGATCAATCGAGCGGTGGCCGGCTACCTCGCTGCCCAGGCTCCGTTCGGAGGCGTCGACGTCGCCCCGTGGCCGCCGCAGGAAGAGTATGATTACCTGATCCAGCTCCACGTGCTCCGGTTCGAAGGGCTGGCGCCGGAAGAGCCCTCGGCGGTCGAGGGAGAGGTCCAGATGCTGGCGACGTGGGAGATCATCCGGCAGCGGGATGGAGTGGTGCTCGCGCGAGGGACCACTGACTTTCGACAGGGCGGATGGAGGCAAGGAGACTATGCCAGTCTCGTGGCGATTCTCGACGCGGGCTTGAATGTGCTGTCTGGCGATCTGGTGAGCAGCCTCTCTGAACTCGCGGTTGAGGAGGGGGTTGGACCTTGAAGACCCTCGTCGAGCCGCGTATCTCGACGGAGTAACATCGCTGCTGTCCCGGGGTAGTGCGTGGATGCTGAGGTCCTCCACCTCACCTGAACCGCGGGTCGGCCCGCGGTTCAGACGACGCACAACCGAGCCGACCTGTCTCATGCCAAAGGAGGACTTTGCCAGATGTTGACCCCGCTATAACGCCGCCCCACGTCCCTTCCCTCTTTCGCGCCCGATCAGGACCGGGGCGAGACGAAATCCTCTCCGAGCCGATCCGTGGCGAGCTTCTGGGAACGGACCAGCTTGCCGACAAGGCTCGCTCTGTAGCGGGACGACAGCGTTCTTCCACGAAGGCGCGGCCGCATCGGGAGACTCGCCTCCTCACCCGTCTCACGCAGACTCAGCGGATCCTGCACGATTCGTATACGCGGCTGGCCGCGGGGGCAAACCGCGATCTGGACGTGGGTCCCGCCGGCGAATGGCTGCTCGACAACTACCATGTGGTGCGGGAGCACACCCGCCAGGTACACGAGACGCTGCCGAGCGGCTATTATCGCGAGCTCCCCGAGCTGACCAACGGCGTTCTCACGGGATATCCTCGCGTCTACGAGCTGGCGATCACGCTGATCTCGCATACCGAGGGCCGGGTTGACCTCGAGAATCTTGAGCTGTTCGTATCCGCCTTCCAGACCGCCACGCCGCTCTCCCTCGGTGAACTCTGGGCGGTGCCCGCCATGCTGCGCCTCGCCCTGATCGAGAATGTGAGGCGAATGACGCTGCGCTCGGTCCAGCGGATGGACGAGATCGAGAAAGCGGACGAATGGGCGGCGCGTATCGAGGCCGCCAGCGAACAGGGGCCCCTCGCGCTGGGCGCGGTGCTCGATGACTTCATCGGCTCGCCACCGCCACTCACCGCGGTGTTCGTCTCCCGATTCCTGCAGCAGCTCCGCCTGACCCGCGGTTCGTACCCGCCGCTCGCGCAGATCGAGCAATGGATCGGTGACCGCGGGTTGGGCGCCGAGGATGCGACCGCCCGGTCCGCACAGCACCAGGCGCTGACGCAGGTCATGATGGCGAACAGCATCACGAGCCTGCGCGCGGTCGCCCACCTGGACTGGCCGTCCATCGTGGAACGGCAGAGTGTGACTGAGGCGGTGTTGGGTGAGGACCCCTCAGCCTTCTACTCGCGAATGACCTTCGCGACGCGCGATCGGTATCGCCACGTCGTGGAGCGGATCGCGAGGCGAACGGAGCAACCTGAAGAGGTGGTGGCTCGCGAGGCGGTGGAACTCGCCATGGCGGGAACGGCGAACGAGAACGGATCCCCTCTCCACTCCCACGTCGGCTACTACCTGCTCGATGAGGGGCTAGCCAGCCTCGAGGCCGCTACGGGTTATCGGCCAACGAGGGGCGAAGCAGTGCGTCGCTGGTTGCTGCGGCACCCCAACGTCGTCCTCGGAGGTGGTATCCTGTCCGGCACCATGGTGGCGCTCGGCCTCCTGTTCTCGCTGGCGGGTCCGGAAGGCCGGACGGCCTGGCTCGCGTTGTTCGTGCTCGCTCTGCTCCCGGCGAGCGACCTTGCGATCAGCGTCGTCAACCAGCTCGTCACCGCCTTCGTTTCGCCCCGCGTGCTACCCAAGCTCGACCTGCACGACACGGACGGAATCCCCGCGGAGTTCCGGACGGTCGTCGTCATCCCCACGTTGTTCGGCAGCGTGGGTGCGGTGCACGAGGCACTCGAGAACCTGGAAGTTCAGTTCCTGGCGAACCGGGAGTCACACCTCCATTTCGCGGTGTTGAGCGACTTCACGGACGCGCCGGCGGAGACCCGCGATGGCGACGAAGCGATCGTCGCCGCGGCGACGGACGGAGTACGCGAACTGAACGCCCGCTATGGGGGCGGAGTGGAGGAAGCGTTCTACCTCTTCCATCGACCGCGACGCTGGAACCCGCGGCAGGGCGTCTGGATGGGCTGGGAGAGGAAACGCGGCAAGCTGGGTGAGTTCAACCGCTTCCTGCGGGGTGGCGCCGCACAGGCCTTTTCGGTGATCGTAGGCGATGTCGAACGGCTGCGTCAGGTTCGCTACGTCATCACCCTCGACTCCGATACCGTTCTCCCTCCCGACGCGGCACCGGAACTGATCGGCGCCCTTGCCCATCCCCTCAACCGCGCGGTGTATGACCCGGCACGCGGGCGAGTCGTCCGCGGCTACGGCATTCTCCAGCCACGCGTCGGCGTCTCTCTGCCCAGCGCGCATCGCTCGCGTTTCGCGACCATCTACTCCGGCCATCCCGGAGTGGACCCATACACCACGGCCGTCTCGGACGTCTACCAGGATCTCTACGGCGAGGGAAGCTTCACCGGTAAGGGAATCTACGACGTCGATGCCTTTGAGCAGGCAACCCTTGGTCGTTTCCCGGAGAACACGCTCCTGTCGCACGACCTGATCGAGGGAAGCTATGCTCGAGCCGGGCTGGCCACCGAGATCAGTGTCTACGACGACTACCCTACCGGCTACCTCACCTACACTCGCCGCAAGCATCGCTGGATCCGCGGCGACTGGCAACTTCTGGGCTGGCTGACCCCATATGTGACGGGACCGGACGGCCCCGAACGGAACCGACTGCCGATCCTCTCCCGCTGGAAGATCCTCGACAACCTGAGGCGCAGTACCGTCGAGCTCGCCCTGCTCGTCTTCCTGGTCGCGGGGTGGACCGTGCTGCCCGGATCGCCCGCGCGCTGGACGGCGCTGGGGCTCGCCGCGATCGCGGGGCCCTGGATCGTCGCCTTGTCGCTCGCGCTGCTCCGCCCTCCACTCGACAAGTCGTGGCGCGCCTACTACTCGGCCGTGGGGCGGGATGCCGTGACGAGCGCGCAACAGGTCGGGCTGGCCATCACCTTCCTTCCCCACCAGGCCTGGGTATCCGCGGACGCGATTCTCCGCACCCTGTACCGGCTCCTTGTGACAAAACGCTTTCTGCTCGAATGGCAGACCGCCTCGAAGACCGAACGCAGTGTCTCGGGAGCGGCTGGTGACGTATGGCGAGCGATGTGGCCTGTCGTCGCCGTCACGGGAAGCGTTCTGCTCCTCGTTTCGGTGCGGGCGACTCGCGGCGAGTTGCTCATACCCTTCTGGCAGCTCGCGATCGCGGTGGGTCCGTTGGTGGCGCTCTGGACGGTCTCCCCGGCGATCGCCCACGCGCTCAGCGCGCCCGCCGTGCCCGGCCAGCGGCGGATCCCCGCGGAGCGACGGGATGAGGCGAAGCGATTCGCGCTGCTCCACTGGCGCTTCTTCGACCGATTCGTGAGCGCGGAGACGCAGTGGCTCGCTCCAGACAACTTCCAGGAGGACCCGGATCCGGTGGTGGCGATGCGAACGTCACCCACCAACATCGGTCTGCAGCTCCTGGCCATCGTCAGCGCGCGGGACCTTGGATTCCTCAACACTGGTGACATGACGCGCCGCCTGGAGCTGGCCTTCCGCTCGCTCGAACGGATGCGCCGTTTCCGTGGGCACTTCTTCAACTGGTACGACCTGCACGACCTTCGCGTCCTGGAGCCGGCGTACGTCTCGACGGTCGACAGCGGCAATCTCGCCGGCCACCTTCTGGCCATCCGGCAGGCGTGTCTGGCGTTTCGCGGCGAATCCGTCGAGGCCGACCTCGCGCGATCCGCGCTGCGGACAGCGGTCGACCTCGCGGAAGAGCGCTTGCGATCGCTACCCACGGCGGGTGCTGCCATTTCACCCGGAGCGCGTCAGACTCTGGAGGCCGCCCGGGAGCATTTGCTGATGGCGCGGATACGACTCGCCTCGGGCGCCTCCGTCACGGACGAGTCGCTCGCGGAGGTCTCCACCCTTCTCGACGCCGCCCATACTGCTCTCGCGGGAGCCTCGCTACCGCAGGAAGCCATCGAGCCGGTAGAGGAGTGGATCGTGTGGAGCCGCCGCCGGATCCAGCAGCAGCTCGCGGGTGAGCCGGAGTCCCCCGCGGAAGTGGCTTCTCGTCTGGAGGCGCTTGCCGACCGTGCCTACGCCTACGCCACGGAGATGGATTTCCGCTTCCTTTTCGACGAGGAACGGGATCTCTTTTCCATCGGCTACCAGCATGGGACCCACTCCCTCGACACCTCGTACTACGATCTCTTCGCGTCAGAGTCTCGCCTCGCCAGCTTCATCGCGATCGCGAAGAACGACGTCCCGCCGCGGCATTGGTTCCGTCTCGGGCGGAATCTGACCAACGCCGCGGGGGAAACGGCGCTCGTCTCCTGGAGCGGGAGCATGTTCGAGTACCTGATGCCGGCGCTCGTGATGCGCTCCTTCCCCTTCACCGTGCTCGACCAGACGTATCGCGGCGCGGTGCGCCGGCAGATTGCCTACGGTGGTGAGCGTGGGGTTCCCTGGGGGGTCAGCGAGAGCGCTTACAATCTTCGAGACCGCCATCTCACCTACCAGTACCGGGCGTTCGGCGTCCCCGACCTCGCCCTCAAGCGCGGCCTGGGGCGCGACCTGGTAATCGCACCCTACGCCTCCGCGCTCGCCGTCATGGTCGACCCGCGGCGAGCAATGGACAATCTGGTCGCGATCGAGAAGAAGGGCGGGCTCGGGCCATATGGCTTCCGCGACGCGCTCGACTATACACGTCCCGATCCGGGCCGCCGCTACGCCCTGGTCGGCAACTATATGGCTCACCACATCGGAATGGCGCTCGTCGCGCTGACCAACGCTCTCAAAGCGCAGGTCTGGCAGGAGCGGTTCCACACGGACCCGCTCGTCCGCTCCGCGGAGTTGCTCCTGTACGAGCGGATCCCGCGGCGTATCGCACTCCAGGAGGCGCAGGAGACGCGGGGCGAGGAGGCAATGCCCGATCCAGAGGTGGAAAGCCCTGCCGTACGCGAGTTCGATCTGCCGAACACTCCGCAACCGCACGTCGCGCTGCTCGGGCGGCTTCCGTATACCCTGATGGTGAGCCACTGCGGGTCGGGCTACAGCCGGTTCGAGGACGTGGTGGTCACGCGCTGGCGGGCCGATGGAACGAGCGATTCGATGGGGCAGTTCTGCTACGTCAAGGATGTCACCCGCGGACGCACGTGGTCGGCGGCGCACCAGCCCGTGTGTGCGTCCGCCGACTGGTACCGGGCCCTCCTGGCTGGCGACCGTGTGACCTTCCATCGCTCGGACGGCGACATCGAAACCCGCACCGAGATTGCCGTGGTCCCGGAGGACGCGGCGGAAGTGCGTCGCGTTACCGTCACCAACCACGGACAGGAACCCCGCGAGATCGAGTTGACGAGCTACGGCGAGATCGTGCTCGGACTCCCGGATGCCGACCGTGCTCATCCGGCGTTCGCGAACCTGTTCGTCGAGACCGAGTGGCATGAGTGGTGTGCGGCGATCACCGCCACCCGCCGACCCCGCTCCGCGACGGAGCGCCCACTCTGGTGCGTGCACGTGGTGGACGCGGGCCAGGATCGCGTCGGGCCGGTCACCTGCGAAACGGACCGTGCCCGCTTCATTGGCCGCGGCTTCACCACCCGCGCCCCTGTCGCGCTCACGCTCGACGGCTCCCTTTCCGGTACCACCGGTGCGGTCCTCGACCCGATCTTCTCGCTGCGCACCCGAGTGCGGCTGGCGCCCGGCCAGTCGGCTTCGGTTGCATTCACGACCCTTGTCGCCTCCTCTCGCGAGCGTGCCTTCGAGCTGGCGGGCCGCTACCACGATCCGCACGCGGCACAGCGCGCCCTCGACCTGGCATGGACATCTCAGCAGGTGGAACTGCGGGAGCTGGGCCTTTCCGCCACGGACGCAACGGTCTTCCAGGAACTGGCGGGCTACCTCCTCTTCCCGCGTCCGGGCCTCCATGCCCCACAGGCGGAGCTGCGTCGAAACCAGGGCTCGCAACCGCTGCTCTGGGCAAGCGGTATCTCCGGAGACCTGCCGATCGTCCTGGCAACCATTGATTCCGCGGGCGGGCTGCCGACGCTCCGGCAGCTCCTCGCCGCGCACCACTACTGGCGCCGCCGCGGCCTGACGGTCGACCTGGTTATCATCAATGGCCAGGCGTCCTCGTACCTGCGGGACCTCCAGGACGGGATCATGGAGGCGATGTTCACGTCGAACGATATGGAGATGGACCGGCCAGGCGGGATCTTTGTCCGAAGCCACGACCTGCTCGACCCGGACACGTTGTTGATGCTGCGTGGCACCGCGCGCCTCAGTCTGCACTGCGACGGGAGAGCACTGCGATACGCGGTCGACACGGGTACGATGCGGGAAGAAGTGGTGTCGAGTGACTCCGAACCGCTCGAATCTTCGTCGCGCGAGTTGGAGCGGCACCCCCCTCCGGCGACGCTCGCGGGTCAGAGGGTCCTGCTGCATCCAAGCCGCGAAACCAGACCTGATCTTCCCGTCGCCTCCCGCACGGATCAGCACGTCCCGGGACCCCATAGGGAAGCCTTTGTCCAGGAGGCGGATGGAAGCGCGCTGCGGTTCGATAACGGTTTCGGGGGATTGAACGCGGCCGGTGAGTACCAGATGCGCATCCACGGCAGCCATATTCCGCCAGCGCCGTGGGTGAATGTCATCGCCAACCCGCAGGGCGGTTTCCTGGTGAGCGAACGTGGCGCCGGATTCTGCTGGGCGGAGAGCAGCTACTTCTTCCGACTGACTCCCTGGCACAACGACCCGGTCAGCGATCCCATCTCCGAGGTGCTCTACCTCCAGGATGAAGAGACGGACGACTTGTGGAGCGCCACGCCGGCACCGGCGGGGCACGACACGCACTATACCGTCCGCCATGGGGCCGGCGCTTCCGTGTTCGAGTCCGAGCGTGGGGGAATTGCGACCCGCCTCACCATGGGACTGGCGGAAGGGGAGGCGATCAAGCTGTCCGTACTCCAGGTCGCCAACCACGACACGCGCCCGCGGCGAATCACGGTGACGGCGTACGTCGAATGGACTCTCGGTGCGCACCGCGAACAGACGCAGCATCAGGTGCGCACGAGCTTCGACGCCGAGTCCGGCGCGATCCTGGCGCGGAACTTCTTCGATCCCCAGTTCGCGGATCGGGTCGCGTTCTGCGCGATCAGCGAGGCGGTGACGGGTCACACGGGAGACCGGCGCGAATTTCTTGGCCGGAACGGGAGCGTGGAGGCCCCGGCCGCCCTCCGCGAAGGAGGTCTCGCCGCGACAACGGGCGTCGGCTTCGACCCGTGCGCCGCCCTGCAATGTGTTCTGGATCTGGCACCGGGGGAAACCCGGGAGGTGGCCATACTCCTCGGTGCTTCCGAGGGGGCGGTCGAAGCGCGGAAGGCCATCGCGCGCTACCGTGACTCCGCCGCCGCTTCGGCTTCTGTTGCGCGAAGCGTTGACCAGTGGACCGAGCGCCTCTCGGTGGTCACTGTCCGGACGCCGGAGCCCTCGTTCGACGCGATGCTCAACCGCTGGACGCTGTACCAGGCGCTCTCCTGCCGGATGTGGGCGCGTTCCGCGCTCTATCAGAGCAGTGGCGCCTACGGATTCCGCGATCAGCTGCAGGACGTTCTGGCCTTCGTC
>CAZUVK010000032.1:14933-15930 GCA_964623785.1 uncultured Gemmatimonas sp.
CGGGCCTTGCGCGCGAACACATTCTGCGTACGGCGGCGCGGCAGTTCATCGAAGGGGATGTGCAGCACTGGTGGCACCCCCAGAGCGGCCGGGGTGTCCGCACCCGCTTCTCCGATGACCTCGTATGGCTACCCTACGTCGTCGACCAGTATGTAAGCGTCACCGGGGATGCTTCCGTGCTCGACGAGTACGTTCCGTTCCTGTCGATGCGTGCGCTCGAAGCAGACGAGCACGAGGTGTACGATCTGCCGCAGACCGCCGACGAGCACGCCAGCGTATATGAGCATTGCCTTCGCGCGCTGCGGAAGGCGTGCACCACGGGTACGCACGGCCTGCCCCTGATCGGAACCGGAGACTGGAACGACGGGATGAGCCGCGTTGGGGTGGAGGGCCGTGGCGAAAGCGTCTGGCTCGCGTGGTTCCTCATCACCACTCTTCGTGAGTTCTCTGTACATGCCGCGAACCGGGGGGACGCGGACGTTGCGGTGGATCTTCGCGCACGCGCTGAGGCATATGCGTCCGCGGTGGAGGCTCACGGATGGGACGGGCAATGGTATCGCCGTGCCTATTTCGACGACGGTACGCCCCTGGGCTCCAGCGCTAGCGAAGAGTGCCGGATCGATTCCATCGCGCAGAGCTGGAGCGTCATCTCGGGCGCCGGTACTCCGGCACGGCAGGAGCAGGCCATGCGCTCTCTCGAAACGCACCTGGTACTCCCCGAGGAGCGGCTGCTCATGCTGCTCACGCCGCCTTTCGACAAGACCTCGCACGACCCTGGATACATCAAGGGCTACCTTCCCGGTGTCCGTGAGAATGGCGCCCAGTACACGCACGCGGCGCTCTGGGCGGTGCTGGCGACGGCGCTACGCGGCGAGGGCGACCGTGCTTTCGAGCTGTTTCAGATGATCAACCCGCTCACACGCACCGGCACTCCCGCGGAGGTCGAGACCTACAAGGTCGAGCCGTACGTGGTCGCCGCTGACGTCTATACGGCGAC
>CAZUVK010000032.1:15940-21804 GCA_964623785.1 uncultured Gemmatimonas sp.
GGGGTCGGCGAGTTGGATGTACCGCGTTGGACTGGAAGCGATCCTCGGCTTCACGAAGCGTGGCGATACGCTCTTCATCAACCCGTGCGTACCGGCGGAGTGGCGGGAGTTCTCGATCGAATACCGTTTCGGGGGCGCGACATACGCGATCGTCGTCCAGGATCCGGGCCAGATGCGGGGCACGGCGGTGGAGGTGAGACTGGATGGACAGATCCTGGATGGACCTGGCATCCCTCTCCGGGACGACGGAGCGCGACACGACGTGCTCGTGAGCGCGCGAAGGCGACCCCAGACGATACATACGGACGCCGTCTCGCGCTGTCCTCCGGCCCCCGCGTAAAGGAGTACCCTCTTCCGGGACATCGTGGTCCTCGCGACTGCCACCAATGTCGCGAGGAACCTCTCCGTCGGCTGCACCCCCTCACGACCCACCTGCCGTCGAAGACGAATGTCGGAACCGTGCGGATGCTCGCTTCGCGCCGCCCCCGGTTCGCATGATCGTTCCGACGAGCCGGTGTCACGCCGCGCGGTAGTCCGCCTCCGCCGGATTGCGCGCGGCGCTGAGCGCACCGGTCCACCAGACCAGATCATCCAGCATCTGCTCCACATTGGGCCGGAGGTGCTCCAGCTCCGCCAACGACTTCTCACCACGGTAGACATCCATGAAATCGGCTCCCTGCAGATGCACGCCGGCGCGCGTGGGAGCCATCTGGAGCTCTACCGCGATCAGACGCAGGTGCTCCACCGCGCGCGCGCCACCCACGGCGCCGTAGCCCACGCAGGCGGCCGGCTTCCGGTTCCATTCCCTGTACGCCTGATCCAGGGCATTCTTCAGCACTCCAGGGATGCTCCGGTTGTACTCGGCGGTGACAAAGATGTAGCCGTCGAACTCGGCTACCTTCTTCTGCCAGCGCAATGCCGCCGGGTCCTGCGAGGGCACCCATAGGTTCGATGCTACCTCGTTGAAGAACGGGAGGTCGTAGTCGCGCAGGTCGATCAGCTCGACCTCGAGGTCCCCCCGTGCCACCGCGGCATCGTAGATCCAGCGCGCGGGCTTCTCTCCGAAACGGTTGTCGCGGGTGGTGCTGATGATGATAGCGATCTTGTGCATTGCTCTCTCGTCATGCTCCATATGAATTGCCCAACCGTGTCAGGCCGGGTAGAAAAAAGTACCCGGACTCCTCTCCGTGGCGCGAAGATCGGGGAGGCGCTCCCGGCTCGCTTCTCCCAGCGTGCGCCGCACTCCGTCGGCGTCCAGATTTCCGGTGTAGACCGGACTTCCAGGCTGCTGCCGCCAGGAATCGTCCAGGCCGCCAGCGTCAACGCCATCGAACCCGAGTTCGTCGATGAGCCCCAGGACGATCGACTTGTCCGTCGCCCGGTCCCCCGCGATGGGCAGGGCGATCCGGCCGGGTGTGCCCGCCGGGCTGCCGTTCTCCAGCAGGCTCCGGGCGGCGATGTTGTTGAAGGCCTTGACCACCGGATGGCCCAGCTCGCGCTCGACCCACCGGCTCTCCGCCATGCCCGTCTCGATTTCCTCGATGCGGCCGTCCCGGTGGCGCGGGTAGTAGTTGCCGGTATCCACGACGACCACCTCGTCCGGCACTTCCGCGAAGAGATCCTCCGGAAGGTCACGGACTCTCGCCTCGGGAATCGTCACTACGACCAGATCCACCCCACGAACCGCCTCCCGTACCGAGACCGCCATCGCTCCCGTCTCCGCAGCGAGTTCCGAGAGCGTCTCCGGCCCTCGTGAGTTAGCCACGCGGACTTCGTGGCCCAGCGCAGTGAGACGGCGGGTAAGGGTACCGCCGATCTGCCCCGCGCCGATGATCCCGATCTTCATCCACCCCTCCTCGTCTATGGATCTCATGTCGATACAGCGCCAGTTCCAAGCTCTGAAGGAAGGCGTCGTCGTGTGTCGTTCCTTTGCGTATGTTGTGCTGCCCCAATCCCGGGACTCTGTCGACCCATATCTTTATTCATGTACAAAGATTTTATATATGTATTATTTTGGTATGAAAAAGGCTAGTCACTGCGGAGAGAAGCCAGGATCCCCCGTAGCGCGGCCCGTTCCGACACAGACAGCGACGACGCGAACTCTTCCTGGACACGACGTAGAACTTCGGTGCCTATCATGGCCCTCTCCACTCCGAAAGGTGTCAGCTCCGCGCGCACGCTGCGACGGTCCGCCGGATCATCTACTCTGCGGACGAGGCCATCCGCCTCCAATCGGTCGACCAGGGTGGTGATGTTCGAGGGCACGCAGCGCTGCCCCTCGGCGAGGGCGCGCAAGGATTTGGGCTCACCAGCCCGGACGAGCTGATCGAGCGCCTCCATCTTCGCGCGAGACAGCCCTACGGTCCGCAGAGCCTCTTCCAGACGATCCTGCAGGGCTTTCGTGGTTTCCAGGAGCATGACAAAGAGCGGATCGGCCGCGCGCTCCTCTGTCACCGGAGCCGGATCTGCGACCCCGCCTTCGATATGCTTCATACACGAACGATAGCGGGGCGCCATCCCAGCCGCAAGGACCTGATGAGATGTACCTTTCGCCGAGCCTGCCCTACCCCGCTGGCTCGGAGAGCTGGCGTCGCACGGGCAAAGGTGGCCTCGCCGGGGCGCTGCTCTCGTCCACATACCAGCAGCTATGCGCCGAGGGATACCAGCCGGTCGTCGACGCCATCGACCTGCTCCTGCGGGCATGCCGCGAGACGAGGGAGATCCGTACCGACGTGGACGCCGAGGACCTGCTTCTCCTCCTTGGCTTCCTCTGGCGCCTCGAGCCCGACGAGGCCGGCCGGGCGCGGTCCGACCGCCTGCTCGACATCGTCATGGACGCGCTCCACGCGAGCCCGAACGGGAAGTGATGCCGTTGTCCAAGGATGGTGATCAGGGATTTCGCGGTTTACGCCGAGGCGGCTCTCGCAGCCGCTTTGGTGCGGTGTCCACGACGGGTGTGTCCGGTCGCGGCGCGGAATGAACGCCGCTGGCCCTCCACCTCCCCCCTCGACGAAGGACTTCGATCCTGCGGCTGGATCCGGCGCAACAATGACGAAGAGCCCTGGAGGCCGGCGCGTCTCCCGCACGTCGGCCCGTGCGTTCGTGTCACTCAGCGCAGAGACCGGAAGGCCGCCCTGAGCTCGCCCGCGAAGAGTTCCGGCTCCTCCCATGCGGCGAAGTGGCCGCCCTCTGCCACCTGGTTGTAGTAGATCAGGTTGCGATAGGCGCGCTCAGCCCAGCTCCGCGGAGCCCGATAGATCTCTCCAGGGAAAACGGTGATGGCGACCGGGAGGGAGATCTCCCCGGTCTTCTGGTCCTCGGTGTTGAAGTTGTTGTTGTTGTTCTCCCAGTATAGCCGCGCCCCCGACGTCCCCGTGTTGGTTAGCCAGTAGAGCGTGATGTCGTCGAGCATGGCATCCTTCGTCAGGGAACGCTCGGGATCCCCGCCGCTGTAGGTCCAGTCGGCGAACTTGTCGTAGAACCAGGCGGCGAGTCCCACTGGCGAATCCGCGAAGCTGTAACCCACGGTCTGCGGTCGCGTCACCATGATCGAGGCATAGCCAGCCCCTCGGCTGTACAGCTCGTTCATCGACTCGTAGGCCGCTTTCTCCTCGGCGGTGAGCCCCGCCGGCGTCGGATCGCCGCTGCGGAGGGCGCTAGCGATCTCGGGCGGAACCGTCGCGGGCATGTTGAGGTGGATGCCCAGGAGGCCCGGTGGCGCCTGACGGGCCTGCGCGTCCGCGATCACCGAACCCCAATCGCCGCCCTGCGCCACGTAGCGGTCGTATCCGAGCCGCTCCATCAACCCGGTCCAGGCCCGGGCAATCCGGTCGGGACCCCAGCCGGGAGTCGTGGGCCTGGCGGAGAATCCATACCCCGGCATGGATGGTATGACCACGTCAAACGCGTCTTCCGGTCGACCCCCGTACGCGGTGGGGTCGGTAAGCGGCCCGATGACGTCCAGAAGCTCGAAAATCGAACCGGGCCAGCCATGGGTGATGATCAGTGGCAGCGCATCGGGATGACGCGAGCGGACGTGAACGAAGTGGATGTCGAGCCCGTCTATGGTCGTCATGAACTGCGGCAGGGCATTCAGCCTGGCTTCCGCCTTCCGCCAGTCATAGTTCGTCCCCCAGTACTCGACCAGCTCCTGGATGTCGTCGAGGCGCACCCCCTGGGAACGATCGGTCACGGTTTCCCGATCGGGCCAGCGGGTAGCAGCGATTCTGCGGCGTAGCTCGACAAGCTCCTCCTCCGGGATCTCGGCACGGAAGGGGCGGATGGCGTCCGCATCGATGCCGGGCGCTGAGGTACGTCGGGGCAACGTAGTCGTCACGGAGACCTCATGGTGGTTGTCCGTATTGTTGTCGGCGCGGGAGGCGGAGGCGGTTCCGCCGGCCTGGGCGGCACAGGGTGTAGCGAGGAGCAGGAGGCCGAACGCCCCTCCGGCTATGGAAGCGGCGACAGAAGGCCGCCGCCGCGACATGGGGTTACGGGTGAACATCAAAGTCGTCCCTTCCGCGCTGTATGTTTACAGTCCCGATACTGGCGGCCGTCACAAGTACCGGCGCGTCCCACTTGCCCGGTGCGAAGGGCAAGGAGCGAGCCGGGCCGGTTCCCGGGGTCGGCCCGTGGATTGCACGCCTCCCGCGACTGTCGGGTCCGCCTTGAAAAACCTACGCGCGGGAGGGATCGAAATGGCAGAGAGGCTCAGCGGTAGACGGGTCGCGATGCTCATGACGCAGGGGTTCGAGCAGGTGGAAATGACGGAGCCCCGAAGGGCGCTGGAAGAGGCGGGCGCGACCGTGGAGCTGGTATCGCCCGACGAGGGAACGGTCAAAGCCTGGGACCGGACAGACTGGGGCGAGGAGTTTGTGGATGTTCCCCTCTCGGCGGCTCGTGCCGACGCGTACGACGCGCTCGTGCTTCCGGGCGGGGTCCGGAATCCAGATCGGCTACGAATGAACGAGCAGGCGGTGAGTTTCACGAGGGCTTTCTTCGAGGCTGGCAAGCCCGTGGCGGCGATCTGCCACGCACCGTGGTTGCTCATCGAAGCGGACGTGGTCAAAAATCGCGAGATGACTTCATTTCCCTCGTTGAAGACGGATCTGGAGAACGCTGGCGCCCGCTGGATGGATCGGGAAGTGGTTGTAGACCAGGGGCTGGTGACCAGTCGGAATCCGGACGACATTCCCGCGTTCAACCGAAAAATGGTCGAGGAGATCGGAGAGGGTATTCACGCCGGGCAGCACCCGTAGCGACACCGGATCAATCGCGACCGGCGGGACGTCGCTGTCGCGGCGTTCCGCCGGTCGTATTCCGCCGCCGTCGAGGGGATCAATATCCGTCGACCTCGACGATAGCATCGACAAACGCCCGGGGAGCTTCCTGGGGCAGATTGTGCCCGATCCCGCCCGTGATTACCCGGTGAGCATATGGACCCGAGAATTTACCGGCGTAGGAGCTGGCATCCGGGTGTGGTGCACCATTGGCGTCACCTTCGAGGGTGATGGTGGGCACGGCGATGACCGGACTGGCGGCAAGCCGCCTTTCCAGATCGTCATATTTCCGCTCGCCCTCAGCCAGGCCGAGCCGCCAGCGGTAGTTGTGGATCACGATGCTGACGTGATCGGGGTTGTCGAATGAGGCTGCGGTACGGCTGAACGTAGCATCATCGAAGTCCCACTTCGGCGAAGCAAGTCGCCAGATGAGTGAGGCGAAATCGCGCCGGTTTATCTCGTAGCCGGCACGGCCGCGTTCCGTCGCGAAATAGTACTGATACCACCATTGAAGCTCAGCGCTCGGTGGCAGCGGCGCCTTGTTGGCCTCCTGGCTGCCGATGAAGTTCTTCCGCGGCAGCCAGG
>CAZUVK010000033.1:0-21764 GCA_964623785.1 uncultured Gemmatimonas sp.
CGGGTTCGGCGCGAGTAGCACACGGACGGCCGAACCCGAGCCACCTGGAGTTCGTCAATCCCGTGGTGATGGGGATGTCCCGCGCCATCCAGGACGACACCTCAGTCCCGGGCACCCCGCCCCGTGACGAGACCACGGCGCTGCCGATTCTCGTGCACGGCGACGCCGCGTTCCCGGGCCAGGGCGTCGTCGCGGAAACGCTGAACTTCTCGGGGCTCGAGGGATACCGCGTCGGCGGCACGATTCACATCATCGCGAACAACCAGGTCGGGTTCACGACAAACCCGTCCGCCGCGCGCTCGACCCGCTACGCAAGTGACCTCGCGAAGGGATTCGAGATCCCCATTGTGCATGTCAACGCCGACGACTACGAGGCCTGCCTCGTAGCCGCCAGGCTCGCCGCCGCGTACCGCGAACGCTACAAGAAGGACTTCCTCATCGACCTCGTCGGCTACCGTCGCTGGGGCCACAACGAGGGGGATGAACCGCTCTTCACGCAACCGCTGATGTACGATCGGATCCGCGCTCATCCGACGGCTCGGGAGATCTGGGGCCGGAAGCTGATCGACGAGGGGATCGCGACGGAGGCGGACGTTGAAGCGGCGCTGCAGGCGGTATACGACCGCCTTGACGCGGTAAAGGCTGAGCTCGAGGCCGAGCCGCCGGCGGGGCCAGTCGTAAAGTCCGACGCGCCGCGCGACCTCGACCTGCCGCCGACGCACACGAACGTTTCGCTGGAACGGCTCCGGGAGTACAACGAGGAGCTGCTCGCGTGGCCGACCGGGTTCGCACCGAATCAGCGGCTCGCGAAGCAGCTCGAGCGGCGCCGCGAGGCGTTCGGTCCCGATGGAGGAATCGAATGGGGGCACGCGGAGACTCTCGCCTTCGCGTCGCTGATCTCCGAGGGGGTCCCGGTCCGACTCACCGGCCAGGACGTCCAGCGAGGAACATTCAGCCATCGTCACCAGGTGCTCGTCGACTCGGTGACTGGCCAACCATTTACGCCGCTCCAGGTGCTTCCGTCGGCGCGCGCCTCCTTCGAGATCCACAACTCGCCGCTCTCCGAGATGGCGACGGTCGGATTCGAGTACGGGTATAGCGTGATGGACCCCACGGTGCTTGTGCTATGGGAGGCGCAGTTCGGGGACTTCGCGAACGGCGCGCAGGTGATCATCGACCAGTTCATCAGTGGGGCCGAGGTGAAGTGGAACCAGACCTCGGGGCTGATGCTCCTCCTTCCCCACGGCTACGAGGGACAGGGTCCGGAGCACTCGAGCGCGCGGCTCGAGCGGTTCCTGCAGCTCGCCGCGCAGGGGAACCTGCGGGTCGCCAACTGCACGACCTCCGGCCAGTATTACCATCTGCTGCGGCGTCAGGCGACCACCCTCGGGCGGACGGCGCGGCCGTTGATCATGATGAGCCCCAAGAGCCTGCTTCGGCATCCACTCGCGGCCAGCCGTCTGGAAGATCTGGCGGAGGGGAGCTTCCTGCCCGTCATCGGTGACCCGGAGGCGTCGACCCGACCCGATGAGATTACACGACTCCTGCTCTGCAGTGGGAAGGTGTACGTCGACCTCGTGTCCGGTGACCAACGCCAGAGCGCACCAAACGTGGCGCTCGCGCGCGTCGAGGAACTCTATCCGTTCCCGGCCGACGAGTTGCGCGCCGAGGTCGAGAGGTTCCCGTTCCTCCAGGAGATCGTCTGGGTTCAGGAGGAACCGAAGAACATGGGCGCATGGACGTTCATCTCGCCGCGACTCCGTGACCTCGTTGATTCGAGATTGGGGATCCGATACGAGGGGCGGCCGTTCCGCGCGAGCCCGGCGGAGGGTTACTCCGACAAGCACGCGGCGGAGCAGAACCGGATCGTTCGCGCCGCCTGGGAGGGCGCGCCGCAGCCAACGCGACAGCGTCAGGCAAAGCGGGCCTGAGCTCGTCCGGCGACTCGAGCGCGGTAAGGCAACGTCGATTCGAAGGGGAGTTTACGACCTTTGCAGGCTTGATCTTGCGGTCGGACCACCCGTGAAGCGACCGGTCCTCGCCGCGCTCCTCCCGTTTGGTGGATCGGGAGGACATCTCACATTTGGAGTGAAACTACAGAGCCATGTCGGTAGAGATTCGCGTTCCGCCCCTGGGTGAGTCCGTCGTCGAAGCGACCGTCGGACAGTGGACGAAGGAGGAAGGCGCGGCGGTAAAGAAGGACGAGATCCTCGTCGAGCTGGAGACCGACAAGATCACCGTCGAGGTTTCCGCGCCAGCCGACGGCGTGCTGGGGCAGATCGCAAAGCGCGAGGGCGATACCGTCGGGGTTGGTGACGTGCTGGGGGTGTTGGGCAACGGTGCGGCGGCTGGAGTGACTCCCGCGCCGTCCACCGAAGCCGCCCCCGCCGAGGCACCCGCCGCCGCGGCTGCCCCAGCGGCCGAGGTCGCGGTTCCGGCTGAGAGCGCGGTGGCCCTCGAGGCCGCGGGGCGAACCACGCCGGCCGCACGCGCCATCGCGGCGGAACGCGGTGTCGACATCTCCAGCGTGACGGGAACCGGCCCCAACAACCGGGTGACGAAGGAGGATGTGCTCCGGGCCGTGGAAGAGCGCGGCGTGGCGGTTTCAGCGCCTTCGCGTTCAGTGGCAGAGCCACCCTCGCCAACGGCGCCCCGCGCGGCGCCTCCCGTGACCGCTCCGCCCTCCGCACCGGTGCAGCCGTCCGCACGGGCGGATCGGGAGACGCGCGAACGTATGAGTCGCCGTCGCCAGACGATTGCCCGCCGTCTCGTCGAAGCACAACAGACGACCGCCAGCCTCACCACCTTCAACGAGGTCGATCTTTCGAAGATCTTCGATCTCCGCAAGCGTCGCCAGGACGACTTTGTGAAGAGGCACGGACTGAAGCTCGGCTTCATGTCCTTCTTTACGAAGGCCGTCGTCGGTGCGCTTCGCCAGTTCCCGCGGCTGAACGCGGAGATCCAGGGCGATGAGATCGTTCTCAAACACTACTACGACATCGGCATCGCCGTCGGGACCGACGAGGGACTGGTCGTTCCCGTCATTCGCGACGCGGACCGACTCAGTTTTGCCGAGATCGAGCGCCGGATCGGCGAACTGGCGACGCGTGCCCGCGACGGCAAACTCACGCTCGACGAGCTCCAGGGCGGTACCTTCACGCTCACCAACGGCGGCATCTACGGCTCAATGCTTTCGACCCCCATCCTCAACCCCCCGCAGGTCGGGATTCTGGGGATGCACAACATCGTCGAGCGGGCCGTGGTCCTCGATGGAAAGATCGAGGTCCGTCCAATGATGTTCCTCGCGCTGACCTACGACCACAGAATCGTCGACGGCAGTGAAGCGGTTCGCTTCCTGGTCACCATCAAGCAGATGATCGAGGACCCGGAGACGATGCTACTGGAGGGTTGAGGCGCGTCTCTATCCAGGTCCCTACCGTGCGTAGAACTCGACGATGGCGGCCTCGTCCACGATGAACGGAATGTCCGTACGCGCGGGCGGGCCGGTCATTCGTCCCGTGTACGGATCGTCGGGATCGATCCGGAGGTAAGAGGGAAGCCTGACTTCCGGACCGCTCGCCACCGCCACGATCACCCCCTCGATCTTCCGACCCCTCCCGGATACGGAGACGATCTGCCCCTGCCTGACCCTATGGCTCGCGCGATCGACTCGTCTGCCGTCGATCCGGATGTGTCCGTGCGAAACGAGCTGGCGCGCCGCGGGGATCGTCGGCGCGAAACCCAGCCGGAAGACAACATTGTCGAGCCGGCGCTCCAGGAGCGATAGCAGGTTCTCGCCGGTCGGCCCCGGGGCTCGTGCCGCCCTTTCGAAAAGGGCACGGAGCTGCCGCTCCGACACCCCATAGTTCCACCGCAGCTTCTGTTTCTCCTCCAACCGGACCCGATAGCTGCTCTTCTTCTGCCGGCGCGGCGAAGGCCCATGCGCGCCGGGCGGGTGGGGCGAGCGATCCGCGCTCTTGCGCGTGAGGCCGGGCAATGGGGTTCCCAGACGGCGAATCGTTTTCAGTCGTGGGCCTGGCATGCGTCTCGTTAGGGTTCAGGTCGGTTTGAGTCAGTGGGTGACGCGCGCGCGAGCAGGCCCGAAGAGTCCCTTCGTGGCGGTAGTCGCATATCGACGGCCCGCGGAAGTCAGTTTCCGGAGCTCCCGCACCTCGCGCGCGTTGAAGACGAAGGCGGCGTCGTTGTTGGCTGTCCTGATCATGTAGCAACGACTACCAGGGCTCCCCCCATGCTTCCCTCCACTTGAGAAGGACCGGAGGACCTCCAGCATCGAATCCAGGTCTTCCCTGCTGAGCGAGAACAGGGCGTTGCCGAGCGTGATCTCCACGCACCCGCAGCAGGAGCAAAGGATCGCGGCGCCCAACTCCGTCCTGCAGATGATCTCCTTCCCGCCGGCGTGGATCTCATCGTTTTCTATCATCTGTCGGCCCGCGGTGAAAAGGTGAGAACAGGGCGAAGCACCCTGAAATCGGCATGCGATTGATAATCATTCGCAATTACATCACCAAGGTACGTACCCGCCGTAGGCAAGGCAAGGGAGGTGACGTCGGCCTGATTCTGGGAAAGCCCGCACTTCCTGGTCGCCTCTGCACTGATCAGCGTGAAGCGATTCGGGGTGCCTCCGTTCCGGCGAATCCGGGAAAGTAATGATCTGGTTGATGGTCCATAGATCATTGAACTCCTTGCTCCCCCGGGGTCCGCCCCGCATCTTCCACGAAGCACTTCCGTCGGAACTTGTCCGTGTCTGGCTCCACCGCGGCATCGCCGCGGCGTTCGGCTCGCACTCCCCGTTCGCGCCCAGAGGAGCAGTTGCCATGGCGTCATCGCTTCCGGTCATCGTTCCACCCACCCGGCTGGGCTCCACGCGGCGAATCGATCGCTGGTGGGCCGCGCCGCTCTCGGTCGCCCTCGGCCTCGCCGCGTGCGGCGCCTATGCCACCTGGGCGATCTTCCAGGGCAACAACTACTTCGCCGAGCCCTACCTCTCGCCGTTCTACTCCCCCTGCCTCGCCGCGCAATGCCCGGAGGAGGTGCGGGTGCTGGGGCTGAGCTGGTGGCCGTTCTCCCCGGCGATCCTGATCATGGGCGCCATCCTCGGGTTCCGCGGCACCTGCTACTACTACCGAAAGGCCTACTATCGGGCCTACTTCCTCGACCCCCCAGCGTGCGCCGTGGAGGAGCACCGGGGGGGCAGATACCGGGGGGAGTCATCCTTCCCGTTCATCCTGCAGAACCTCCATCGCTACTTCCTCGTTCTTTCGCTCCCGATCCTCGGTTTCCTCTGGTACGACACGCTGCTCGCATTCCGCTTCGACGGCCGGTTCGGCATCGGCCTCGGCAGCGTCATCCTGCTCGTCAACGTCGTGCTGCTCACGGGTTACCTCTTCGGTTGCCATTCGCTGCGGCACCTGATCGGCGGCCGGAGCGACTGCTACTCGTGCACCCGGTTCGGGCAGGCAAAGCACAAGACGTGGCGGTTCATGTCGGTGTTCAACCGGGGCCACATGTTCTGGGCGTGGACGAGCCTGGTGTTCGTGTGTCTGACGGACCTGTACGTACGGCTGGTCTCATCCGGCGCGTTCGTCGACCCACGGCTGCTCTGAGGCGATAGATCCGACATGGAGAATTTCGACAGATTCGATTTCGACGTCCTGGTGATCGGGGCGGGCGGCGCGGGGCTGAGAGCGGCGATCGAGGCCTCGGCCAACGGCGCGAAGGTCGGCCTCGTCTGCAAGTCGCTGCTGGGGAAGGCCCACACGGTGATGGCCGAGGGCGGCGTGGCCGCGGCGCTCGCCAATGTCGACGAGCGCGACGGGTGGAAGGTCCACTTCGCCGACACCATGCGCGGCGGCCAGTATCTCAACAACTGGCGGATGGCGGAGCTGCACGCGAAGGAAGCGCCCGAGCGTGTTCGCGAGTTGGAGGCGTGGGGCGCGCTCTTCGATCGAACCGACGACGGGCGGATCCTGCAGCGCAACTTCGGCGGCCACCGGTATCCGCGGCTCGCCCACGTCGGCGATCGCACGGGGCTGGAGATGATCCGTGTGCTCCAGGACCACGGCGTCCACCAGGGGTTCGAGGTGCACATGGAGTGCACCGTCGTCCGGCTGCTGAAGGACGGCGACCGGATCGCCGGAGCGCTCGCCTACGAGCGGGAGCGCGGCAGGTTCCGGGTCTTCGGCGCGCGCGCGGTGGTCATGGCGACCGGCGGGATCGGGCGCGCGTTCAAGATCACGAGCAACAGCTGGGAGTACACTGGCGACGGACAGTCGCTCGCCTACCACGCGGGCGCCGACCTGATCGACATGGAGTTCGTCCAGTTCCACCCCACGGGGATGGTCTGGCCACCGAGCGTCCGCGGGATCCTCGTGACCGAGGGCGTGCGGGGCGAAGGTGGGATCCTCCTCAACAAGGAGGGCCGCCGGTTCATGTTCGATGACATCCCGGCGCTCTACCAGGGGCAGACGGCCGAGTCGCCCGAGGAGGGCTGGCGGTACACGCAGGGCGACCGGAACGCGCGCCGGCCGCCCGAGCTGCTCACCCGCGACCACGTCGCCCGCTGCATCGTCCGCGAGGTTCGCGAGGGGCGCGGAAGCCCGCACGGTGGGGTCTTCCTCGATATTGCCTGGATCGGTGAGCGTCTGCCGAAGGCCGACGAGCATATTCGCCGCAAGCTGCCGAGCATGTACCACCAGTTCAAGCAACTCGCGGATATCGACATCACGCGGGTGCCGATGGAAGTCGGGCCAACCACGCACTACGCGATGGGCGGGATCCGGGTCGACGCGGAGACGCAGATGTCGACCGTACCCGGCCTCTTCGCCGCGGGTGAGAGCGCCGCCGGGCTGCACGGGGCGAACCGGCTGGGCGGCAACTCGCTCTCTGACCTGATCGTCTTCGGAAAGCGCGCCGGGGAGTTCGCCGCGAAGTTCGCGAACGAGAACGGCGCCGCAACGATCGACGCCGAAGAGGTGCGTGCCGCCGCGATCGCGGCGCTGGAGCCGTTCTCCCGGGAAGGCACAGGTGTGGAGGGCCCGTTCCAGGTCCAGGCCGATCTGCAGGAGATGATGCAGGACCTCGTGGGCATCGTGCGCCAGGAGGACGAGATCGCGCGCGCGCGGGACGGGCTTGGGAAACTGCGCGAACGCGCCGGGCGGGTCGGCGTGAACGGACACCGCGAATACAACCCGGGCTGGCACACGGCTGTCGACCTCGAGAACCTGCTCACGGTCGCCGAGGCCGTCGCGATCTCCGCGCAGGCCCGCAAGGAAAGCCGCGGCGCTCACTTCCGCGACGACTTTCCGGAGAAGGATCCCGAGTTCGCGAAATTCAATCACGCGATCCGTAAGGGCGCGGACGGCGAGATGGTGCTCGAGCGGATCCCGCGCACGCCGCTGCCCGACGAGCTGCAGGCGATCGTCGACGAACAGCAGCAGCCGTAGCCGGCGCGACGCGCCCAGTACGCCACGACACGACGACCGGGAGAGACCATCGATGAGTACGATCGAGGCCGTGCGGCAGGCGAACGCACAGACGGCTGACGCCACGGCGCCCGACGCGCACGGCGCGGATGGCCCGCGCACCCGCGTCTTCCGGATCTGGCGCGGGACGGCGGAGGGCGGAGACCTCGTCGACTACACGACCGAGGTCGAGGAAGGCATGGTCGTGCTCGATGCCGTCCATCAGATCCAGGCGGAACAGGCGAACGACATGGCCGTCCGCTGGAACTGCAAGGCCGGCAAGTGCGGATCGTGCTCCGCCGAAATCAACGGGAAGCCTCGGCTCATGTGCATGACGCGCCTGAGCGACGTGCCGGAGGAGCCGGCCGTCACGGTCACCCCCATGCGCGCCTTCCCCATCGTGCGCGACCTCGTCACCGACGTGTCGTGGAACTACGAGGTGAACCGCCGCCTCCCCGCCTTCAAACCGCGAGCGCCCGACTTCGAGGACGGCACCTGGCGCATGCAGCAGTACGAGGTCGACCGGCCGCAGGAGATGAAGAAGTGCATCGAGTGCTTCCTCTGCCAGGATGTCTGTCACGTCCTGCGGTCACACGGGAAGCACGACCGGTTCATCGGGCCCGCGTTCCTCGTCCGATCGGCCGCTTACGAGATGAACCCGATCGACACCGGCGACCGAACCACCTTCCTCAAGGATGAGGGCGGGATCGGGTACTGCAACATCACCAAGTGTTGCACCGAGGTGTGCCCAGAAGGCATCACGATCACCGACAACGCGATCATCCCGCTGAAGGAACGGGTGGTCGACCGGCACTACGATCCGATCGCGCGGCTGGTTCAACTCGTGCGGCGGAAGTAGCGGGGGAAGGTCTCCCGACCGAGCGCGCCCCCGGCTGCCCGGCATCGCCGTCGCTCACCAACCCGACTTTCCCTCCAACGACGAGGTTGCCATGATCCGGGTCGTCCACCTGTTCAACGTCCGCAAGAACGTGGAAGAGAGTTCCTTCGTGGAGTGGCTGGAGGCGAAGCTCGGAACCGCCGCCCGCGAGCACGGCTGCGTCGACCGCAAGACATGGATCCTCCTGGACGGCTTCGAAGGGAGCTACGTCCGGCCAAAGATGGTGCACAACCGGCCGAAGTACGTGATCGAAGCATACTGGACCGACCAGCAGGCGGCCGACCGATATCGGAGATGGCTGCTGGAGACCGAGGAGGGACAGGACCTGCACAAGCGGTGGTTCGAATCAGTGACGGATCATACGACGTTGCGGTATGTGGAGGGATGGCTGCCGGTCGGGGTGGATGAGTGAAGGGAATGCGACAGGGTAGAACCTCTCCGGGGCGAGGGCGGGAACGTCAGGTGCGGGGGGTTCCCCGCTCCGGGAGCGGATCACTAGACGACGGCCCACCATGGCGCGGAGACAATGCCGGGCGCCACCTCACGGATCTCCGGATCGCTACTCAGGATCAGTCCCCTTGCTGTCCCGTGAAGTTCCGAGAACCTGCGCAGATGTCTGACATGGGCCGCGCGGATTTCGCTCGTCGCCTTGACCTCGACGGGCAGGACGCGGGCGCCCTCCTGAAGGACGAAGTCGACCTCCTGTCCCGAGGTGAGCCGCCAGTGGTAGAGCGCGCGGCCGGGCTCGGCGTCCCGCCACACCGCCAGGTCCGTGCAGATGAGCGTCTCGAGGTGGAAGCCGGTCGGTTCGGATTCGCGCGAGGCGGCCAGGGCGAGCGCCGGATCAACGACGAAGAGCTTTGGCGCACGGATCACTCGCTGGCTCGCGTTCCGTGAGAACGCGGGAATGAGCTCGACAAGATAGCTTCGTTCGAGTGCGTCGATCCACCGGCGTACCGTATTGACCGGCACGCTCAGGTCCCGGGAGATGGCCGACGCATTGAATTCGTGGCCAGTCCAGGCTCCGATCACGCGGAAGAACCCCTCGAACCGCTCGGGGGACTCGATTCCGAGCACCTCCCGGATATCCCTGCTGGCGAACACCTCGACGTAATCGTTGAGAAGCCGATCGCGGTATTGCTCGGGAGCGGCGAGCGCACGCGGGAACCCTCCAGTTCGAACGATCTCTCTCCAATTGAGTGCCCCGCTGGCTTCGGCGCGTGCTTCGAGCTCTCCAATGACGTCCGAAGTGGTTCCTGTGAGAAGGAAGCTCCAGCCGGCGTGCGAGTCGCTCAGCCGCAACTCGCTGAGCGTGAGGGGACGCAGCGTCCGATAGGCCGCGCGCCCCAGGAGCGAGTCCCCGACGGCGCCCGTGACCCTTGGCTGGTTCGATCCGCTGATCAGGTAGGCGCCGGCTCGATCGTCCTTGTCGACGATGGCCTTGATCGCCAGAAACAGCTCGGGCGCCCGCTGGGCTTCGTCGATGAACGCGCGGGGTCCCAGGTCGGCCAGGAGTGCCTCAGGTGTCTCTCTCGCCCGCACCAGAACGTCGCGGTCGTCCAGGGTGCACGCGGCGAGACCCTGGGCCGCGGCGATCCGCTTGCACAGTGTGCTCTTCCCGACCTGACGCGCTCCCATCACGGCGACGACCGGGTAGAGACTGAGGTCCTGAACGATCCTGGCTTCGAGAGTTCGAGGGTATAGAGTGTTTGACATTGGAGGTGATATTGTTATATTGACTGTTGAAGGACAATATAACGGAAGGAGGCGAGTATGAGGGGCGGGTATACGGTTTCCGATCTGCTGGACTTTCTGGGAAACGCCGACGACCGGGGGGGGATGCCCACCGCCACGGCTCAGGCGCTCGCGGTGGCGGTCCGGAACGTGTTTTCGGTGCTCAATGAAAGTGAGAGAGCCGATGTCAGGGACCTTGATCTGGACAGGGTGATCAAGCGCTTCAACAACAAGCGCGGTGATGACTTCAATCCGAATTCGCTGAAGGAATATGGCAGGCGCGCCCGGAAGGCGGTCGAGTTGTATACCCGGTGGCGGGAAGCTCCGGGGGAATTCAAGGTGAGTACGCGGGCAACGGCGAAATCGGAAAAGGTTCACCCTGTCGTGAGGGAAGTGGCGGTGCCGCTATCACCGAGCCAGAAGGCGACCGGATATTCTGGTGGCTCGGATCTGGAGATGCGCGGGGGCGGGTACCGGTCGGCATTTCCGGTACGTCCGGGTCACGTGGTGACGTTGGTCAACGTTCCCGAAGACCTGACGGCTTCGGAAGCGGAGAGACTTGCCACGTTCGTTCGGATGTTGGCGGTCCGGTAGGTCGCGGGGGATCCATGCCTCCCCGCGGCCGCCCTACTCGCCTCCCCCGCTCGCCGCCAGTCCGAAGGAAGTCCACGTCCCGCCGTACGCGCGCCGGAGCACATCCCCCCGCGACCAGTCACACACGCCGTCGGGGAAGATTTCGCTCAACTCGGCCAGTTCCGCGTCGCTGAAGGTAACCTCGTAGTCTCTCATGTCGATCGGCTTGAGGGCGCACTTGACGATGTCGTTGGCGAGCGGCGCGCCCGCGACCTGCCGAGGCGTCGGATAGGCGGGGTACAATTCCGCGCACCGCCCGGTCCCGTCGAATGAGAGCGGCTCGGCGATCACGGATCACCACCGAAAGACGGGCTACCTCGACACCCGCTCTGCCCCCGTGTTGTCCCAGCAGTTGTCGACCAGATCGGCCGGCCTGGCCGCGACGACCCTCCGCGCAGGGTCCGTCTCCACCGTGCTCGCGTGGATGTTCATCAGCCATCGGTCCATCTGGCGGAACAACTCGCCGAGGTCGGGGCTCTCCTCCGTGTATCCCCACCGTCCACCGACCGCCATCACGTGGTTGTCCGCGTGGCCGTTCGCCGCCGCCAGCCGCGCACGGGTCGAAAACTGGTGCACGATCATGTGGATATCGCCGCGCTCGGCGTGATCGGTGTAGCTGCGATAGTCGATGACCGGCGTTGTCGCCAGCCCCGCGCCGCCAAAGAGGATCCGGCCGGACTCGAACGCGCGCGCGGTCGCGACCGGGTCGGCCACGTGGCGAGCGGCGACGGGGTTGAGATCCGCGTCGAACCCGCCGATCGACCGGTTGAGCGCGATGAACTGCTCCTTCGTGAGCTCTCCGTCGTTCAGCGCGGCCAGCCCGTACTGGACTCCCACGTTATCGAGCGGCCGGCCGGCCACGCCCGTGGTCTCGTCGATCCCGTAGACGTTGACGGTGTGGTCGTAGACAGTCGCGCGAACTCCATCGACGTTGGCGCTCGAGTAGCGCATCTCCTCGAGCGCGGGGAGGCTCACTTCACCGCCCTGCATCGCCGCCGGCGCCCCTTCCTCGAACGTCGGATCCAGCCGCGCCGCGCCCGCGCTGAGGTTCGCGATGCTCCCCCAGGACCCGAACCCGGCGACGGCCCGCTGCTGCTCCTGTGTGAACGTGCCCGGCGCGACGTTGGTGAAGTAGTTGTGGAGAAGCCGCGAGTCGGCGAGGGTGAAGATCGTCGCGGAGGTCACGTCCGGGAAGCTCGACGAGACGATGATCCCATCGAACACGCCGGGGTAGTTGTCGGCGGTCTGATGACTCTGGTAGGACCCGCCGGAGGCGCCCGTCGCGATCGTGTAGACCGGCTCGCCATACCGCTCGACGAACCGCTCCTTGACCATGATGTGCGTCTCGGACGCGAGCAGGTCGCTGCAATTCTGTCCGAAGACGTTCAGCGAGGCGGAAGTGACAGCGTAGCCCATCTCCAGGAGACCTTCACGAAGTACACCACCGGTTACATTCCCCTGCACATGCCAGCCGGAACGGCACCCTCCGCCGTGCGTGTAGACGAGCTTTCCGTTCCATCCGGGGCTTCGCGTCCACGGGTCGGGCGCTGGCCCGGACGGATCGTGAAGCATCGCGATCTCGTAAATCGCGCGGTTCACGGTGCCCGCCTCGACGCGGACGATGAACGGAACGGATGCCCCGTCGAAGGTGGTCGCCGAGGCCACGTCGGCCGGCATCGTTCCGCCCCCAGGGGCAAATGGCTTGAACTCGCCATCCGCCGAGGAGAGGTAGAAGTAGTCGACACGAGTCTCGATCGAGCAGTGTTCGTCGACCGGGGCTCCCAGCGGACCCGCCGCGCCACGGAAACTCTCGGTCTGGCAGAAAAACGGCTGCTGGTGGGGGCCGGAGATGATCGGCCCGGTGACCGGGTAGTTGGTGAGCGAGATCGACGCGCTCGCCCCCGCCGCGCCCGTCGCGCGGACCTCGTTGGGTCCATCGCGGAGCCCCGTGACCAGACCGAGGAGGGACCGCCCGTCGTCCGCCGCGCGGAACGCGCCGGTCACGTCCACGCCGTTGAGCGTCACCCCAAGACCCTCGGCATTCAGACCCTCGATCCGCAGGAGCACGTCGCCGCCGGTCACCATGTGCGCCCGGGTGGAAACGGGGACGATCCCTGGGCTGGCGTTCGACGCCGCGCCCGCGATGTCGCACGCGGACAGCAAGGCGATCGCGAACGCGAGGATGGCAAGCGGGAATCTGCGCTGGGTGATCATGGGGGATTGTCCCTGGAGGTGAGGTCCGCGGCCCGCTGAGTCCGACGCGTGTAGTGCTATCCGCGAGAGTACTCACGGCGGGTGGCGGCGTCAATTACGCCAGCACCGTCAGCCTTCCCGGCAGGATCTCGATCACCATCTCGCGAACCCATTCCGCGACGATCTCTCCGTCCGCGTGGATCGGCAGCGGCTCGTCGCTCCGGACCTCCACCCGGGTTCCCCGGTGCAGTTCGACGCCGCGGTGGCCCAGGTGCTTCCCGAACAGTACGAGTGGAAGGAGTGACAGCAGCGATGGCAGACTACGGGCGTCGGCAATCAGGATGTCGAGAAGCGCGTCGTCGATCTTCGCGCCCGGAGTGAGCCAGAAGCTCCCACCGTGGCATGGCCCGTTGCTGACCGTGGTGAGGATGAGCGCGCGGTCCGCGATCTCGCGGCCGTCGACCGTCACCTGGATCCGCGGGGACCGGAGTTGGGTGAGCGTCCGTACCACGGCCCAGGCGTAGATCGCGAAGCCGCGAAGCCGCTTGATCTCGCGCGCGTGCCGCGCGACCTGCGCGTCGAACCCGACACCGACGCCGTTGGTGAAGTACCAGACCCCATCCGGACCGTCGCCGCTGAGGTGGCGGGCCACGCGCCCGATATCCACTCCACGAGGCGCCGCCGCAACGATCCGGCGAACCGCGTCCGCCGGCTTGTGCGCGGGCACCCCGAGCATCTTCACGAAGTCGTTCCCGCTCCCGACCGGAACGATACCCAGCGGAACTGTCGAGCCGTCGCCCGCTTCGCGCATGAGTCCGTTCGCGACCTCGTGCACGATCCCGTCACCGCCGACCGCGACGACCGCCGGCCAACCCGCGCGGACCGCGTCGCCGGCGAGTTCGACCGCGTGACCGCGCCGCTCGGTCGCTACCAGCCGGCAGTTCGCGCCCGCCTCCCGGAATGCCTCCTCGATCACGCCTCGCGTGCGCTCCGCACCCCCGCGGCTCGCCATCGGGTTGAAGATGACGAAGTAGTCGCTCATGGTCGGCCGCGCGGCGGCGGCCCTGTTCGTGGAATCCATTTCGGGGGATGCGCTCATGCGCGAGCGGGAAGCCGGCGGTCCGGGCGGCGATGACATGGCGCGAACCTTGTTGTTCCGAGAAGACGAGAACCATGTCCGGACCACCCGCGGACGGGGGCGGAATGAGCACCTGGGACGTCAACTTCGATGGGCTGGTCGGGCCCACGCACAACTGCGCGGGGCTCTCCGACGGCAACCTCGCCGCCACTCGAAACCGCGACACCGTCGCGCGACCGCGGGACGCCGCGCTCGAGGGGATCGCGAAGATGCGGAGCCTCGCCGCGCTCGGAGTCCCGCAGGGCGTCCTGCCGCCCCATGACCGCCCGGACGTCGCCCTGCTGCGAGAACTCGGCTTCACGGGCAGCGACGCCGAAGTCTGGGCCCGCGCCTGGCGGGAAGAATCCGCGATCGCCCGCGCGGCGCTCGATGCGTCGGCGATGTGGGTGGCCAACGCCGCGACCGTCTCTCCAAGCGCGGACTGCGCCGACGGCCGTCTCCATGCCTCCGTCGCCAACCTCCACACGATGCTGCACCGATCGCTCGAAGCGGAGCAGACGGAGCGCGCGCTGCGGCGTCTGCTCGCGGACGAGGCTCGCTTCGCCGTACACCCGGCGCTCCCGGCGCACGGATCGCTGTCGGACGAGGGGGCGGCGAACCATATGCGGATGAGCGATGGCGGGGCTGGCGTGGAGATCTTCGTTCACGGCCGCACGGCCAGCGAGAACCGCGACGGTTTCCCGGCGCGGCAGACGCTGGAGGCGAGTCGCGCGCTCGCCCGGCGCCACGGCCTGGACGCCGGCCGCACCGTGTTCGTGCGCCAGGCGCGCGAGGCGATCGACGCGGGGGGCTTCCACAACGATGTGGTCGCGGTGGCGCATGACAACGTCCTCTTCCACCACGAAGACGCATTCGACGACCGGGACGCTCTCTACGCCGAGCTGCGGGAGAAGTCGCACGGCCTCTTCGAGCCCGTGTTCGTGGAGGTCGCGGCGGCCCGCGTTCCGCTGACGGCGGCCGTCGCGTCCTACCTCTTCAACTCCCAGCTCGTCCGCGAACCAGGCGCCGGGTCGCTGACCCTGATCGCGCCAGCCGAGGTCCGGGAGAACGCGGACACCGCGGCGGTCGTGGAGGAGATGACCGGGGGGCCGGGGGCGCCGATCGGCCGCGTCGAGTACGTCGATGTGCGGGAGAGCATGCGGGGGGGCGGCGGTCCCGCCTGCCTCCGGCTGCGGATCGCGATGAACGAAGCCGAGCGGGCCGCGGCCACCGACGGGTTCCTCCTTACCGACGCGCTCGCCGACCGCCTCGAGGCGTGGGTCCGCGCGCATCACCGCGAGGAGATCGCCCCCGCCGACCTCGCGGACCCCGCGCTCATGGACGAGACCCGTGCGGCGCTCGACGAACTGACGCGGATCCTCCCGCTCGGAGGCGATTTCTACCCCTTCCAGCGGGCGTGAACTCGTCCTCAGCCGCCCTTCCCGCCCCCGGGGATTCCCGGCTCGGTCATCTCACGAACGTTGAGCACCACATCGAGCTGGTCATCCCCCAACAGGCCGCGCCGCTTCACGACATCGCGCACGGACTCGTAATTCGCCGCCGCCTCCTTGGCCACCGACGACGCCCGGTCGTACCCGATGTAGGCGTTCAGCGCGGTCGCGATCGCGGGGTTCTTCTCGAGCAACTCCCTGCACCGTTCGCGGTTCACGCCGATCCCCTCGACCGCGCGCGAACGGAACGCGTCGCAGCCGCGCGCGAGGATCTCGATTGACTGGAGCATCGCATCCGCCATCACGGGCATCATCACGTTCAGCTCGAAGTTGCCGTGCTGGCCGCCGACCGTAACGGTGATGTGGTTCCCCATCACCCGCGCGCAAACCATCATCAGCGCCTCGCTCATCACGGGGTTGACCTTCCCCGGCATGATCGAGCTGCCCGGCTGGACGGCGGGCAGGGTGATCTCCGCTAACCCCGACGTCGGCCCACTCGCGAGCCACCGGATATCATTGGCGATCTTGATCAGCGCGACAGCGAGCGAGTTTAGCGCGCCCGACGCGAAGACGTAGGCGTCCTTCGCCCCCTGCGCCTCGAAATGGTTCGCCGCTTCGCGGAAATCCGCCCCGGTCTCCTCGTTGAGGTAGCGGATCGCCACGCCCGGGAACTCCAGGAGTCGGTTCGTCCCCGTCCCGACCGCGGTGCCGCCGAGCGCCAGCTCCGCCAGTTCCTCACCGGCGAGGCGAAGCCGACGGATCGAGCCGTCGACCTGCGCCGCGTAGCCGCCGAACTCCTGGCCGAGCCGCACCGGCGTCGCGTCCATCAGGTGCGTCCGTCCGCTCTTCACCACGTCGTCGAACTCGACTGCCTTCGCGTCGAGCGCGCCGCGCAACCGTTCGAGCGCCGGGATGAGGTCCTGGTCGATCGCCACCCGCGCGGCGACGTGCATCGCGGTCGGGATCACGTCGTTCGACGACTGGCCCATGTTCACGTCGTCGTTCGCGTGTACCCGCTCCGACCCGCCCGATCCCGCGAGGATCTGGTTCGCCCTGGCCGCGATCACCTCGTTCGCGTTCATGTTGCTGGAGGTGCCGCTGCCTGTCTGGTAGATGTCGAGCACGAAATGGTCGTCCCACCGGCCCTCGATCACCTCGTCGGTCGCCGCGACGATCGCGTCGCCCTTCGCGCGGTCGAGCTGACCCAGTTCCACGTTCGCCAGTGCGGCCGACTTCTTCACGCTGCCGATGGCCGCAACGAACCGTCGCGGAAAGCGGATTCCGCTGATGGGGAAGTTCTCCACCGCCCGCTGCGTCTGGGCCGCGTAGAGCGCGGCGGCGGGCACCCGCATCTCGCCGAGCGAGTCCTTTTCGATTCTGAAATCGGTGTTCTCAGGCATGCGATCTCGTCGTGAATGAAGCTGCCGGGGCCCCCAGCCGTTCGGGGAGGACCGCGCCACGAGCCGCCGGAGGCCGAGGAATGTGGGGCTCGATGTGTGCGGCCGCAATCCGGATCAGCCCTCGCGCCTCCCCTTCCGACTGCTGTTTTTTTCTGACTTCTGACTTCTGACTTCTCACTTCTTCGTCGGCGGTCGGCTCGGCCGCATCTCGACCCTCGACGGCAGCGCCCGCGACGGGTACGCGATCAGATCGACGACCGCCTCCGCGATGTCTTCGGGCTGCAGCTTCCAGTCGCCGGACCCGTCGGGCGCGCCGCTGAAGTGTGTCTGCACGCTTCCAGGCATGACGCAGCTGACGCGAATCCCCATGTGCCGAACATCCAGCATCATCGCTTCCGAGAACCCGAGCAGCCCGAATTTGGAGGCATTGTACGCCGCGCCGCCGGGCAGCGGGTTCTTCCCGGCGAGCGACCCGATATTGATGATCCACCCCTCCCCCTGTCGGGCCATGTGGGAGATGGCCTCATGGCACGCGTAGAAGACTCCGTTCAGGTTGGTCTCGAGTACCCGATGCCAGGTCTCCAGGGAAAGCTCGCCCATCGGGGCGAAACCGCCGACCCCCGCGTTGTTCACGAGGATGTCCAGCCGGTCGAACTCGTCGATCGCCGTCGAGACAAGTCGCTGGACGTCCTCGTACTTTCGCATGTCGCACACGACCGGCACCACCCGGCCCCGACCCCGCTCCGAAAGGCGCCGGGCCGCGTCTTCGACTTCCATCTCGTTCCGCGCGCACACGATTGCATCCGCCCCGGCGTCCGTCAGCGCTTCCGCGATGGCGTACCCGATTCCCTTGCTCGCGCCGGTCACGACCGCCGCCTTTCCCGCCAGGTTGATTCTCATCGTTCTCCCTTGGATTGAGTCGGTCGCGGATCGCCCGCACCCGTTGTGCCAGAAGGCCTTCTCCGACCCGCGCCCAGCCGGGGCCGGCACTTGCGATAAGGGCCTTGTGAAAATAGGATTGGCGCTAGCGGCGCGCGGAGCGGCGCGAGGCAAGTTATCACTTTCGGAGTCTTGCGATGAAAATCATGCTCTTGGCGGGTGCGATGATCACCCTCCCGGCGATCTGCGTCGTGCTCTTCTTCTTCGGGCGTCCGGCAATGGTACCAGCCCTGGCGAGCCTCTTTATCAACCTGCTTCCGTTCGTCGTCGGAGGGTTGCTGCTCCAGAAGTCGGGTGCGGAGGGTCTGGGGCACTGAGACGCCGGGCGTTTCCCCGCGCCACGCTGGTAATCGCCTGAAGTTCGGCGCCGCCGTCCAGCCCGGCGGATGATCCGCCTCCGGAACCGGTCTCCCAGCGCCGAGCGGGAGGCCGGTTCCCGTTTCATACCCGGCATCACGGGGTGAACACGCACGCGACCATCCTTGCCGATCCGCACGATTCCGTGACATTGGTTAATCGCGACCCGCGTGAACCTTCGACCGACCCCGAGGCCGCGCCGTATGTCCATCTCCCGTCCGCGCGTCCGGTGACCACCGATTCACGGCTTGATCTCATCCTCGCGGCCTTGCGGGAATCGGCGCGGGTAAAGGAAGCGCTCTCGGCCGAGGCGCCTTCAATCCTTCGAGTCGCTGACCGCCTCGCCGGAACGTTTCGCGCGGGCGGCCACCTGTACGCGTGCGGCAACGGCGGGTCAGCGTGCGACGCGATTCATTTCGTCGAGGAGCTGGTCGCGCGGTACAAGGCCGACCGACCTGGAATCCCTGCCCACCACCTGCTCGACGCACCCACGCTCACCTGCTGGGGGAACGACTACGAGTTCGCCACGGCGTTCCGGCGCCAGACACAAACGCTGGTGGGGCCGGCGGACGTGCTGGTGGCGATCAGCACGAGCGGGAACTCCGCGAACGTGGTGATGGCGGCGCGCGCCGCACTCGAAAAGGGGGCGTGGGTGCTCGCGCTCACCGGCGCGGATGGCGGGGAGCTTGCACGAATCGCCACCGAGGTCATCCGGGCTCCGTCGGGCGCGACGGAACGGATTCAGGAGGCACACATCACGATCATCCACCTTCTCTGCGACCTCGTGGAGAGAGACCTCTACCCGGACGACCCCGCATGACCCGACCTCGAGCCCGATCTTCCGCCCTGTCGGGCGCGGGGACTGCCTTGGCGCTCACCTCGCTCGCCGTCGTCGCCGCCTGCGGAGACCGGGGCGAACCGCCGGAGGCCCGTGCGCAGCGTGAGTCTGTGCACCGGCAGGCCTGCGTCGCCAACGTCCTGGCGGACCGCGCCAATGACAACGTGCAAACGCTGAACGACGCGCTCGCCGGCGCGGATCCGTCCGATCCGGTGGGCCAGATCACGCGACAGGCAACCGCATCGGCCCTCGAGTTCGCCCGCGCCTACCAGCGTCACTCGGAGCTTCGCCTCGGCGCGTACAGCTACCTCGACTCCGCCGTCAATCGCGCCAACACTGCGGCCGATTCGGCCCGCTACGCAGAGCGCGCGAGCTCCTTCCTCGTACGCATCCCCGCGGACGGAACGGTTGAGGCGAACGTCCTGAACAGCTACCAGAACGATTTCCTCGTCCTTCTTTCCGATCCGAACCACCCCTGCAACTGGGATTTCCCCTTCTGAGGATTCCTGGTGAGCGTGGACGGCTCCTTGCGTCGCGGGGGGCGATATTGCAGACGCTACATCCTTTCGCGGCGCGGCGCGTATATTGTGGATCGGTGCTGCTCTCCGTCTGAACCCCCGAATACGATGCGACGAGAGATCTTCGGAGCGGTGGGGATGCTGGCGGCCCTCGCGGTTGCGACGCCCGCCATATCGCAGGAGTCGGGACTCGCGCCCGGGTCCCAGGTCTCGCCCGAGGACTCGGCCGCCATCGTCGATGCTGGCAGGTCCGATCAGTCGGCGTTCGAGCGGTTCCGGCGGAGCCGTCTGGAGTATACCTGGGGTGGCGGCAGCGCGAGGTGCGACGAGCGGATCGGGCGGTTCTGCATCACGCACTCGACCGGCGGCAGCGCGTGGATCGTACCTCGCGAGGACGACGAAGTCATCGCGGCGCGGCTCTCGCTGGTGGAAGGGCTCGGGATGGCGGCGGAGCTGATCCCAGGTGACCGGTGGATCGCTGGCCAGCGGGTCCGCTACCTGATCGAGGCGAAGATGTACGACGAGGCGGCGGTGGCCGCCGCCGCCTGCCGGGCGGAGGCCTGGTGGTGCGAGGCGCTCGCCGGCTACGCCTTCCACTACTCCGCCCTCCCCGCGGCGGCCGACTCCGCGTTCGACCGGGCGCTCGCCGCGATGGACGATGAGCGCCGCGAAACCTGGACCGATCTTTCCCTGATCCTCGACGACCGGAGCGTCCGCGTCTACCGGCGGCTCGAAGGGGACGAACGGGCCGACTTCGAGCGCCGTTTCTGGCGTCTCTCCGATCCGTTGCTCGCCAGGCCCGGGAACGAGATCCGTGGGGAGCATCTCTCGCGTCACGTCTGGAACGAACTCCAGGATCGTGCGGCATCGCCGGAAGTCATCTCCTGGGGATGGGATCTGCGGGAGATCCTGATCCGCTACGGCTGGCCGACGGGCTGGGAGCAGACGCGAGGGTTCAGCCAGACGCTGGAAGGCCGCCCTCCCCTGGTCAGCCACTACGCGAGCGCCCCGATCCGGCTCCTACCCCCCGCGGCCGCGCTACTCGATGAGAACGGCGCGATCGGAACCTGGGATGCGGAAGAAGGCCGGGTCCGGGCGAGCTATGATATCCCGCTTGCCGACTCGATTCCCCGGTGGTTCGATCCGCTCAGCCACCAGGTCGCGGTGTTCCCCCGGGGCGAAACCGCGTTCATTGCCGCCGCCTATGAGCTTCCGGCCGACAGCATTGCGGAGGGCGCGGTCGTGGAGGCCATCCTCGCGCTTCTGCCGACCGGGGATCCTGATCTGGAATCGCTCTCCGCGCCCTCGGGGTCGCGGGGCGCCATCGGCGCGATGCTCCTTGAGACGCCGGCGATCCCCGGCATGGTCGCGATCGAAGTCCTCGTACCCTCGGAGCGGCGGATCGGGCGCGCGCGATACGGCATCGACCTGAAGCCGACGCCACGCGACCTCGTGTCCCTCTCGGATCTGCTCCTTCTCCGATCTGACACCGAGTTGCCGGATTCGCTCGCGGCCGCCATCCCCCTCGCGCGCGGATCGGCACGCGTCACCCCGGGAGAGCAGCTTGGGATATTCTGGGAGGCCTACGGCGTCGACCCCGCCGTCACGCCGGTGATGACGATGTCCCTGCGACTCCTCAGGCCGCGCGTCGGCTGGCTGCGGCGGCTGGGCGAGCGGGCCGGCATTCTCCGCGACTCCGACGCAATCCGCCTCCGCTGGGATGAGCCAGTGACCGCCGGGCCGCTACTCTCGCGTTCGATCCACATCGCGGTTCCAGACGTCTCGCCCGGCACGTACGCGATCGAGCTGGCCGTCGAGATTCCCGGGCGCGAGGCGCTGACCGTGCGGCGGGAGATCGAGGTGGGTGGAAACTGACGCGGGACCGCTCCCGGTCACCGTCTTCGCCGACTTCACCTGCCCCTGGTCGTACCTTTCGGAGGCGGTCCTCTGGGGATTGCCCGCCGAGCGCTTCGACCTGCGGTTCCGGGCTCGTGAGCTGTTCCCCGGACCGGATGAGCCACCGCCTCCCGATTACGCGTCCGCCGAGTGGTCCGCCATCGAAGCACTCGCCGACGAGTCGGGCATCAACCTTCGCCTACCCGCGTTTCGACCGCACACCCGGAAGGCCCACGAAGCGGCCCGATTCGCGCACGAGCGCGGTCTCGAGGTCGTAGTTGTCGGGGTTGGGCTCGGGGGCCGGCGCCG
>CAZUVK010000034.1:0-21618 GCA_964623785.1 uncultured Gemmatimonas sp.
GGCTCGGGACGCTCTTCGGGATCCTCCTCGTCGTGGTGCCGCGGCTGCGCTACGAGCCCACCGAACGGCGGGGCGCGACGCTGGAAGGCGTCGTGAGCGCCTTCTCGCCGATCGCACTCGTCGCGGTCGGGGCGGTGTTCCTCACCGGCCTCATCGCGTCCACCTTCCAGCTCACCGCGGTGGCCGATCTCTGGAGCTCGCCCTACGGCCGGCTGCTGAGCGCCAAGCTGCTGGTCGTGACCGCGGTGATGGCCCTCGGCGCCTTCAACTGGCGTCGTGTCCGCCCTCGCGCCGCCGAGCCCGGCGGCGACGGCCGGCTCCTGCGGACGGCGGGCGCCGAACTGGCGGCAGCGACTCTCGTCGTGGCGCTCACGGCCTTCCTCGTAGCCGTGCCGCCACCCCAGCATTCGCGGACCGTCATCGAATTCACCCCAGACTCCGACGTGGCCTCGCTTCCATGATCCGTTCCGTCCTTATCCTGGTCCTGTTCCTCGTCGTCACCGCGTGTTCCGGAGAAGACTCCGCTCCGGTCGACACCGAGTTCTCGGCGATCCTGAACAGTGTCTCGATCCCCGAAGAACTCGACATGGGCGAGCGACTCTTCAACGCCAACTGCGGCACGTGCCATGGGCAGCTCGCGCTCGGCACCGACCGCGGACCGCCGCTCGTCCACATCATCTACGAGCCGTCGCATCACGCCGACATGGCGTTCGTCGTCGCGGCGGAACGCGGAGTACGCGCGCACCACTGGCAGTTCGGCGACATGGCGCCCGTGCCCAGCGTCACCCGCGACCAGATCGACTCGATCGTGGCGTACATCCGCTACCTCCAGCGCGAAGTCGGCATCTTCTGAGAGCTCCGCCCGGTCGTGCTCGCCACCCCGTTCCGGACGGATTGAGAATCGTTCGCAACTGCTTGTGAGAAGCATGTTTACGAGGGGTTGACGGTATCGCTCTTGCAGTCGATACTTGTGTCAGCGGAGCAGGTTGAATCGACCGACACAAGGAGATCGAGATGGCGAATCCCATGGAGAAGAGAGCCGCGGCGCCGGCGTCCGTGGCATCATGCAGCGCGACCGACTGCGTGCACAACGAGAGCAACGAGTGTCACGCTGGCGAGATCCGCGTGGAGATGGGCGGACAGGGCGCGATCTGCGGGACGTATCAGCCGACGACGCCGAAGACGCGTCCGTAGAGGAAGCGAATCCCGCGGTTCCGTACGGTGCCGCGTGGCACCAGGATCGAGGGGCCGCCAGTTCGGGGCCCCTCGCCGCGTGCCACCGGGTTCTCGCTGAGCATGCTGAGAACTCCGTGCTCCACATCCTACCCCCAGATCCGCGGGGACCCATTGCCCACCGCTTGACACCTCGTCCGCATCTCCGTATTCTGGTTGAGAATAACTCTCAACCGCGATCGTGGAATGCATCAGGCCGGTCAGGCGTTGACGGAGGCGGCGAGCGCGCTGCAGCGGGTTGCGGAAACGCAGCCTGGGCAGCGTGGCTTTCGCGCGTCCGTGGTGGCGCTGGTGCTGAACACCGTCGCTGCCGGCGGCGCTGGGAGTCTGGCGACGGAGTTCATGCGCCGGCGCGCGGCCGCCGAGGTCGCGGGGCTGCCTGACGGGCAGGAGAGGCGGTTGCTCACGCGGCTCCTGGGCGCCGGCGCGAACGACGCGCGCGTCGGCGACTGGCTCAACGGATATGCGGCGGCGCTGGAAGAGACGCGCCGGCTGGACGAGGCGTGGGCGGTGATCGGCCTCGCGGCGGCGCTGGCGCCGGGGCGGGCGGGGATCGCGCTCCGGGCGGGTCGGATCGCGCGGTTGCGCGGTGACACGGAGGAGGCGCTGAAGCTCTATCGTCTCGCGAGCGACCTGGACGGGGGATGCGGGACGCTGGCGCTCCTGGCCTCCGTGGGCGAAGCGACGGTGGACGCCAACCCGGAGCGAGCGCTCTCGGTGGCGGTTCGGCGGTCCGTCCTCGCGGGTGACGCCGAGGCGGCGGCGGTGGGGCTCGAGGAGCGGGCGCGAGTGCGGCGCGCGGCGGGAGACCGGCAGGGCGCCGCCCGCGACCTCGCGATCGCGGCGGCCCGGTACCCGGACGCGGTGGACCGGGCTCGGGCCGCGCACCAGCTCGCCGACCTCTTCGTCGCCGCCAACGATCCCGCGGCGGCGCGCGAGGCCCTTCTCTTCGCGCTGGAGATCGGGGACAACACCCAGCGGGACCACGCGCGGGGGCGGCTGCACACGGTGGCGCGCGACATGGGGGACCAGCTCGGCATGCGCCGTTGGCGGTCGTTCAAACCGGCCGCGCTGGTGTCGCTCTCGACGCGATCAGGCGCGAGCGCAGCCCGCTCGTCGGTCGCGGGAGTCGCGCGCTGGAGACGGCGACTCTCCCCGATCGAAGCCTGAGCCCGAAGAGAAGCCGCGCGGCCGTGCCTCGAGGCGGCTCCTTCCCCGAAGTGATCTCCGAGTCGATCGACAATTCCAACCGCGATGGGAACGCCGCGGGCGCCGTGCGCCGCGCCGCGCCACGGAATCGCTTGCGGTCTGGTGCCGACTCCCCGCCCCGCGCTACATTCGTCGAAGCCATCAACTCGCCACCCGAGGCCCTCGCCCGCCCGCCGGATCGGGGCCTCGCTCCCGGACCTCTCTCAGCGGAACGCCGATGCTGATACTCAGCCGCCGCCCCGGTGACTCGATTCTGATCGGGGACGGGATCCGCATCGTCGTGCTGGAGTGCGACCGGCGGGGAGTGCGGATCGGGATCGAAGCGCCGACGGACGTGGGGATCGTGCGGGGCGAAATCGCGAGTCAGATCGCCGATGAGAACCGTCGCGCGAGTGCCCCGGCGGACGGGAAGGACTGGCTCGAAGCGATCCCGGTTCGGAAGAAATCGTAGGTTCGCGGAGCAGATTCGAGAAGCGCCCTGGCCGCCACCGCGAGCCAGGGCGCTTCGGTATTCAGGGCTCCGCCCGGTCCCGCTCCCGGGCGCGCACCGCCACGAGCGTCGGGAGCCGGATCGCCACGCCGCGCTCCTCCTCCTCCCCTCCCCCGCCCACTTCATCGAACTCTCCGCCGGCGTCGGCAATCAACTCACCCATCGCCTGGGATTCAAAATCCGTCATCAGACCGCCCAATCTCGCGCCCTGATCATGGCCCTTGGCGACCACCTCGATCGAGACGACATCCCCGGTCGCGCGGACGCGGACCAGGACCACCCGGTTCCCCACGGCGATCGCGACGCGCGACGCCGTCGCCAGCCCGATGAGGAGCGTGTGGGCCAGACGACCCGGTTGAATCCACACCGGTTGCGGCTCTCCCTCGAAGTCAGTCTCGAAGCCGAGGTCCGCCACATCGGTCCGAAGCTCGTGCAATCGAACCACTTCCGGAACCAGGTCCTCGAGCAGGACGGGCTCGGCCGGGGCCCGCGGATCCCTCGGAACGAGACGCAGGAGCTTGAGCGTATCCTCGAGCGACGTGATCTCACCCGAGAGGGCGGAGAGGAGCGAATCGAGCCCCGTGTCGCTGTATTCCAGGATCCTCGCGATCGAGGTGATCGCGGCGAGTCGGTTGCTGAGGGCGTGGTTGAATCCCCAGAGCAGGTCATCCGAAACCGACAGCCAGGCGTCGGTCGCGGATCGGGAGATCGGGACTTCGGGAGGTATCACGATGCGACTTCGAAGTTAAGCGCGAGCCAACAGGGATTTACGGGTGCAGTCCGGGTATCCGATGGTCGATACTCAGCACTGACATAGAGCGACTTCGCTCACCTTATTCGAACCAAGACCAGGATTCCGTGTTCGCGATTCTCGGACTGCTGATCGTATTTGGCAGCGTCCTCGGGGGCTACATGATGCACGGCGGCAACGTGCTCGTGCTCGTCCAGGTATCCGAATTCGTCATCATATTCGGTGCCGGAATCGGCGCGCTCGTCCTCGCCAACCCCCCCTCCCTGGTCAAGCGCATTCTGGCGGCCGTGTTCGGCCTCCTGAAATCGAACCCGTACTCCGAGCGCGCGTACTCCGAGCTGCTTCAGGTACTGTACGACGTGTTTCAGACGGCCCGCAAGGACGGGCTGGTCGGCCTGGAGGCCCACATCGAGGAACCCGAGAAGAGCCCTCTCTTCCAGAAGTACCCTATGTTTGCGAAGAACCACCATGCGGTCTCCTTCCTCGCCGACACGTTGAAGGTCCTGCTTTCGGGCGCGGTCGAGGATCATCATCTCTCGGAGATCCTGGAGATGGACCTCGAGCAGCAGCACGAGGAGGCGATGGCGGTGCCGAACGCGCTCACGCGCGTGGGCGACTCGATGCCTGGTTTCGGGATCGTCGCCGCGGTACTCGGCGTGATCATCACCATGGGTTCGATCGGCGGGACGCCAACGGAGATCGGCGAGAAGGTGGCGGCGGCGCTCGTCGGCACCTTCCTGGGCATCCTCCTCGCCTATGGAGCGATCAACCCGACCGCGACCGCCGTCGAGTCGCGGATCCGCGCCGAACAGGCGTACATGCTGTGCATCCGCACCGCGCTCCTTTCGTTCGCGCGCGGCGATTCTCCCATGACTTCAGTCGAGTTCGCGCGCCGCAGCATCGAGCCGCACGAACGGCCGTCGTTCGGAGAGCTGGAATCGCTCACCCGAAACCGGGCGGCCTGACGTGGCCAAGGCGCAGCAGAAGAAGATCGTCATCGTCCGGAGGAAGAAGGGGCATGGCGGCGGACACCATGGCGGTTCGTGGAAGGTTGCCTACGCCGACTTCGTCACCGCGATGATGGCGTTCTTCCTGGTGATGTGGATTCTGGGGATGGACGAGAACGCGCGGAATGCCGTCGAGGGGTATTTCTCGAACCCTGTCGGCTACAAGAAAGGGTACTCGAGCGGGTCGAGCCCGATCTCGGTGGGCACCTCACCGAGCGCCGTCCAGGCCCCGCGATCCGTGCGACTGATCATGCGCGCGAGCGAGAGCGAGACCCTGGAACAGGCGGGCGCGAACATCCAGCAACGTGTGCAGCGGGAGCTGGGCTCGCGGAGCATGTCGATGCTGGTGGAGGTCATCGTCACGGAGCAGGGACTGCGGATCGAACTGATCGAGCAGGAGGATGGGGAGACGTTCTTTGCGTTCGGGTCGGCTGAGCTGAAGCCGCTGGCGCGGACGATCCTGGGCGTGATCGGAGAGGAGCTCGGGCAGCTGAGGAACTCCGTCGTGCTCGAGGGACATACCGACTCGGCGCCGTTCTCGACACCAGGCTACACGAACTGGGAGCTGTCGGCGGATCGCGCGAACGCGGCCCGCAGGACGATCCAGGCCGCTGGCGTGGATCCGGGGCGGGTAGTCGAGATCCGCGGGTACGGCGCCACGCGGCTACGCGTTCCCGAAAGGCCGCTCGATCCCGCGAACCGCAGGATTTCGATCCTCCTGCCGTTCACGACGCCGTCACCGGAAGAGAATGTGGACGATCTGGCTGTAGAAGCCGCGTCGGGGGCGGAGACGGCAATGGTAGCGGCGGCCTCGATCTGATCCGCGAGACTTCTTCCGAATACAAGCGATGGCAAGACGCAACCTGACTCAGGGTCGCGTCATATACTCGCTCCACGTTTGACCGCAAGCAGGACCCGCATTTGATCGGAGATCCGGAAAGCCCGCCCGCGCACGTGCATTCAGTTCCATCGTCACGGACTCATCAAATCCCGATATCTCGCGGGAAAGCTCCCGAACGAGCGAGTTCCGCCTTTGCAGGTATCGAGCAGGGCCTGAAGGACGAAATCAATCCGGCTGAAGGTCACTTGATCGCCTCCCGGAGCGCCGACGCCGCTGGAGGCATGACACCCGATACGAGAAAGGCGCCGCCGACGATCCGATCGCCGTGCGACGCTCATCGTTCACTTCAGGGCGGACCGCGAAGCCCCTCCCGCGACCAGAAACACTTCATCCCGCTCGGCGGATCGCCCGCCCCGCTACACCGCGAAGGCCGTCAGGCTGCGGCGTGACCACTCGAGGCCCTCCACGTACAACGAAGCGAGCCGTTCGCTGGGGAGACCCATGTCCTGCGCGAGCAGTTCAGCGGTGACCCAGTCAGCGACTTCGTAGGCCTCGAGCATGTTGAGCGGACCCGCCAGCGGGCCATCGCGCTCGAGCAGCGCCTCCTTCACCTCGGCGGCGAGGTCGACACCGTTGAGAATCTCGTCCATCGGCTTGCCCATCAGCGCGTCGAGCTGAGAGAAGAGGCCGACCATGAAGAGCGCACCTCCCGAACCCGCACCGGGCGCGAGTTCAGCGACACGTTCGCAGATCCGGGCGCGGGCGAGCGCGATCTCGGAGAGTTCGCGGTTCGGCGCCGCGACCTTGCCCAACGACGAAATCATCAACAGACCGAGCCACCGCGCGAGAACGGCGCGGCCGAGGAGCTGAATCGCGTGGCGGATCGACTCGATGCCGCGGCCGCCGACCGACGCGGAATTCACGATCCGCAGCAGCTTGAACGTGAGCCCGACATCCCCGCGGAACGCCTGCTCCAGCGCGACTTCGCTCGTCTCGAGATCGCGGACGAGGCTGATGAGCCGGAGGATGGAGATCTGCTCCGTCGGCATTTCCTTGCCCACGACGAGTTCCGGCCGGGAGAAGTGGTACCCCTGGAAGAGCGAGAAGCCTAGTTCGCGGCAGAATCCGTATACCTCGCCGTTCTCGACGCGCTCGGCGAGGAACGCGACGTCGTAGGGGCGCAGCGGGTCCATCGCCGTGGCCAGCTCTTCCGCGGTGCGCCCGAGAACGTCGAGCTTCACGAGCTTCGCGTGCTCGAGGATCGGTTCGTAGCCGGGCGCGTTGACGAAGTCGTCCAGGGCGAGGGTGTAGCCGGCCGCGGTCAACCGGGCGCAGGCGTTCACCACGTCAGGGTCGGGCTCCACGGTCTCGAGCAATTCGATGACGACATGCCGCGGGTTGAACAGCTCCCAGAAGTTATTGACGAGCATGTCGCGGCTGAAGTTGAGGAAGCCGCGCTTGCCGCCCGTGATCTGCGTCATCCCGAGATCGACCAGCGAATGCATCACGACGGTCGACGACATGTGGTCGCTCGAGAGCCCGCGGGCGGCGGTCGCCATCGCCGACCCCCGGTACAGCAACTCATAACCGAAAAGATCGACGTTCGAATCGTAGATCGGTTGTCTCGCGACGTAGATGTCCACGCAAATCGACCTGAGGATGGGTCCCGAAGATGGGGATTCCACGTGGGTGCCCCGGGGGGCTGGAGTAGCCGCACCTTGGGGGTAGTCTCGACGGGCGGCCGCCAGTCCATTAGCGAGGCACCCTGATCAGGGAACGTGGTCCATCGGCCTCCTGACTTCGAAGATCCGCGGCCAGTTCTTACCCGTCACCCACAACCGATCGGCTACCGAATCATATGCGATGCCGTTCGCCACCTCCGCGCCCCGCGCCCGGTCCCACGCGGAGAGGAGCCCACGAACGTTCACCCAACCGCGCACGCCGCCAGTCTCGGGATCGATCCGGGCGATGTTGTCCTCCTGCCACACGTTCGCCCAGATCTCCCCGTCGACCCACTCGAGCTCGTTGAGCGCGTAGACCACGCGCCCTTCGTCGTTGACCTCGATCGTGCGAGTCACCTGAAACGTTTCCGGATCCAGGAAACGCAGTCGGTAGGTACCATCGCTGAGGATGAGGGAAGTTCCGTCGGTCGCGAGGCCCCACCCTTCCCCTTCGTATCGGAAGGTCCCAACCGGCTCGAGCGAGGGCGCCGCGTAGATGAATCCCGTGTTCTCGCGCCAGGTGAGCTGGTAAAGCAGTCCATTCAGGTGCGTCAGACCCTCGCCGAAGAATCGAGGCTCCAGATCGTGACGCACGATCACCTCGCCGGTTCCCGCGTCAACCCGGCGCGCGGTCGAAGCTCCGTACAACCCGGTCGACTCGAAGAAGACGCCGTCCAGGTAGACCAGGCCCTGCGTATACGCGGCGCGGTCGTGCGGCACGGCGGCTATGACTTCGAGCGTTTCTCCCCGCGCGGATGTCTGCGACGTCCCGGCGCACCCGACGAGAACAGAGAACAATGAACAATGGACAATGAACAATGAACAGTTTCGGCATACGGGGGGAGCGCGGCGGATCGGGGGCGGGGGGTTCGGTACGGCGGGAGCCCCGGACCTCGGCTGCCAGGACCACCTGGAGAAGCCTCCGGCCCGACACGCCAAAGCTCGCCATACGCCGTCATTGTTCATTGTTCAGCTTGCGAGTGACTCCAGGAGGCGGACCATCTCGTCCATGTCGAACGGTTTGGAGAGGTATGGTCGGCCGGTGGCAATGCCCTGGCTGGTGCGGGCGCGGCCCATGTCGCCGGTCATGAGGGCCGTGCGGCCCTGGAGGCCGGGGAGGGCCTCGAGCTTTTCGATGAGGACGAGGCCGTCGCCGGGCATGCGGGCGTCGATGAGGGCGACGTCGAAGGGCTGCATGCGGGCGAGCGCGAAGGCTTCCTGCGCGTCGGCCGCCTGGACGACGACGTGGCCGCGGCGCTCGAGGAAGAGCGAGAGCGCGCGGCGGAGGCCGATCTCGTCGTCGGCGACGAGGACGCGGAGTTGCCGCTTCGGCGGGTGTTCCTCGCGGGGCGGCCGGGGACGCGCCGCGGGGCCCTTCCGACCGGGGTTGTTCGCGCGCGGTAGCCGCACGTAGAACGCGGCGCCGCGACCCTCGTCGCTCTCCGCCCAGACCTGGCCCGCGTGATCGCGGATGATCGCCGCCGAGATCGCCAGCCCCAGCCCCGTCCCGCCCGACTTCGTCGTCTCGAACCGATCGAAGATCTTCGGCAGGAAATCCCGGGGGATGCCCGGGCCGTTGTCGATGACGGAGAGGATCACGCCCTCGGTCGACTCGCGGGTGCGGACGATGAGCCGGCGGTCGCCGCCAGTAGCGGCCAGTGCCTGCTCCGCGTTGACGACCAGGTTGAGCACGACCTGCTGAAGGGCGCCGACCTCCCCCATCACGGGTGACACCGACTTGTCGAAGTCGCGGCGGACCACGATCCCGGCGGTTTCGAGGGCATAGCGTTGCGTGTGCAGCACGCGCTCGGCGACGGCGCTCAGGTTCACGGGTTCCAGGCCCCCGGCGCCCTGCTGCCGCGCATAGCTGAGCAGGTTGTCGACGATGTTGGCGACCCGCGTGCTCTCGTTGATGATCGCCTCGAGCGCCTCGCGCTGGTCGCGGCGGGTGGCGTCGCGGGCGAGGAGCTGGGCGAAGCTCTTGATGGAGGCGAGCGGGTTGTTCACCTCGTGCGCGACACCGGCCGCGAGCGAGCCGACCGCCGCGAGCCGCTCCGCGCGTTCCCGGCGCTCGCGCTCGCGCGTCAGCTCGGACGGGTGTTCGACGACGACGAGCGCGCGGGCGCCTTCCTGGCCCGGCAGCGCGGTGATCGTCGCGGTCATCGGCTCCTCGCCCTCCTCGCCAACGGCGGTGATCGCGACGGTGATCCGGGCGCGTTCGACGAGGACCTCGCGGCGGAACTTCTCGAGCAGGTCATCCGGTACGGCGGGCGGCAGCACGGCTGCGAAGAACTCGCGACCCACCTCCGCGGCCCCGCCATCACCCGCCCTCTCCCGCTCGGCCCGGTTCGCGAAGACCACGCGGCCCGCGTCGTCGAGCAGGAGGGTGCACCACGGCAGCGCGTCGAGAACCGCCCGTAGCGTATCCGCCCGTTCCACACCGGGCTCCGGCGTGTCCAGACGCTGAGTCTGCGCGTTCGTCATCGAGCGCGTATTTCCATGGTTCGAAGGGTGGTTGGTGTGCCTGAATCCTACCACCCATGCTCTGCCCCGGCAACGCCCGAGGGCGGCTCAAGTGCCTTCCACGGAAGACCGAAACTCGACTTGTCCGGTGCGCCCTTCCGCGCCCGGAACGCACAGGGCTGACCGCCGGGAGTCGTGGCGGGCCGCCAGCGACGCGCGCGTCCTTCGCCCGCCGTCGTAACGCTCCGTGACGAGATCGCAGCCGAATGGACGACCTGCTCACCGACTTCCTGACGGAATCCTCCGAGAACCTCGCGCGCCTCGATATCGAGATCGTCGAGCTGGAGCGCTCCCCCGACAACCCGGAGCTCCTGAAGAGCATCTTCCGGGCGATCCATACGATCAAGGGAACATGCGGCTTCCTCGACCTTGCCCGTCTGGAGCGAGTCGCGCATTCCGCGGAAAACGTCCTGGGCCTGCTGCGCGACGGTGAGATCGGCGTGACTCGGGAGATCATCAGCGACGTCCTGGAGGCCGTCGACACGATCAGGATGATTCTCCAGCGACTGGAGGAGACGGCCACCGAGCCTGAGGGAGATGACGCGGCGCTCATCGCGCGGCTCGACAGGTGGATGGTAGGCCACGAGGTCGAGGAGATCTCGTTCGACAGCATCATCCCGCGCACCTCTGCGATGAGACCCCCGGCGCCCACCGTCACGACCGCATCGACCGACGCAACCACAGGCGCCGCGGACGCCGCGGCCACCCTCCCGGCGCTCTCCGCGTTCTCCGAAGCCATCGAAAAGACCGAGACGCGATCCACCGCCGCCGAGGCGAGCCTTCGTGTCGGGGTCAACATCCTCGACCTGCTGATGAACCTGGCGGGCGAACTCGTCCTCACGCGCAATCAGCTCCTCCAGCTCGCGCAGGACGACGAGGACTCGACCTTCCGCCTGCCGCTCCAGCATCTGAACCGCGTCACCAGCGAGTTGCAGGAGGCGGTGATGAAAACACGGATGCAGCCGATCGGCAACGCGTGGCAGAAACTCCCCCGGCTCGTCCGCGACCTCTGCAACAGCTCCGGCAAGCGGATCGACCTGCAGATGTCCGGCGCCGAAACGGAGCTGGACCGGCAGATCCTCCAGGCGATCGGCGATCCGCTGACGCACATGGTACGGAACTCCGCCGACCATGGGATCGAGTCGCCGGCCGAGCGACGCGCGGCGGGCAAGCCGGAGGCCGGGAGCATCGCGCTGGAGGCTCGGCATGAGGGCGGCCACATCGTTATCGAGATCCGCGACGACGGGAAGGGCCTGGATGTCGAGGCCATCCGCCGGAAGGCGGTCGAGCGCGGCCTCGTCGCGCCCGCCGCGGCGGCGACGCTCAGCGACAACCAGGTCTTCCGCTTCATCTTCGAACCGGGCTTCTCGACGGCCGCGAAGGTCACGAACGTCTCCGGCCGCGGCGTGGGGATGGACGTCGTCCGCGCGAACATCGAGGGCATCGGCGGGACCGTCGACATCAGTTCCGCATTCGGCCGCGGAACGACGATGCGGGTAAAGATTCCGCTCACCCTCGCGATCCTCTCCGCGCTCATCGTGGGCACCGGCGGGCAATCGTTCGCGGTGCCACAGATCGGCGTCGTCGAACTGGTCGGCATCAGCGACGAGAACCGCTCGCTCATCGAGAGCGTCAACGGTTCTCTCTTCTTCCGACTCCGGGACCGGCTCCTGCCGCTCCTCCGCCTGGGCGACGTCTTCCGGCTGCCCTCGGCTTCGAAGACGGCGAACATCGTCGTATGCCAGGTTGGCGGATACCGGTTCGGGCTCGTCGTGGAGGAGATCTACGACACGCAGGAGATCGTCGTGAAGCCGCTGGGTCGCATGGTGAAAGGGGTGCGGTTCTATTCGGGCACGACGATCCTGGGCGACGGCCAGGTGATCATGATCCTCGACGTACCGGGCATCTCCGCGCTAACCCTGGCCGGCGAGACCGCTGACGCCGCGGCCGAGGAGGACCGCGTCGAGGCCGATGTCGAATCGGCCATCGCCGAAGACCGCGTGTCGCTCATCGTGTTCAGGTCGGGCACCGGGTCGAGGCAGGCGGTTCCGCTCGCGCTCGTGTCCCGGCTGGAAAAGATCCCGGGCGAGCAGATCGAGTACGCGGACGGCCGGTGGATGATCCAGTACCGCGGTAGCCTGCTCTCGCTCATCCCCGCTTCCGACCGGATCGACATGCGTGCCCCGGGCGAGCGATCAGTCATCGTCTTCTCCGATGGGGGCCGCTCGATGGGTCTCGCGGTGGAGGAGATCACGGACATCGTGGAAGATCGGCTGGAGATCCAGACCGAGTCGGCATCGCCGGGCGTGATCGGCACCGCGGTCGTGGGCGGACGCAGCTCGGAGATCATCGACATCCATCACTTCCTGCGGGCGGTGGACCCGGCCTGGTTCCGACTCAACGTCGCCTCGGGCCCGCGGCAGCGCGTGCTGCTCGTCGATGACAGCCGATTCTTCCTCAACACGATCGCGCCAGTACTTCGGACGTCGCGGTTCGAGGTCGTGACGGCGATCGATGGCGAGGAGGCACTCATTCGCCTTCGCGCGGGTGAGAAGTTCGACCTGATCATCAGCGACATCGACATGCCGATCATCGACGGATGGGAGTTGAGGCGGACGCTGCGCGAGCATCCGGAGTGGCGCGACATCCCGATCCTGGCGCTGACCGGCCGCGATGGCCCGCGCGACCGGGAGATCGCCGCCGAGCTCGGCTTCAACGACTACCTGGAGAAGTTCGATCGGGAGATCATGCTTTCCGCCGTGCACGCGGCGCTCCGGTCCACCGAGGAGGTCGGCGTATGATCTACCCGATCAAGGGGATGGAGGCGCCCCGCGCGGGCCGCTCCGAGGGATATGTGTCGTTCACGCTGGCCGGGCAGTGGCTCGGAATCCCCGTCGTGCGGGTTCAGGAGGTACTGGTTGCGCAGCGAGTCTCGCCCGTGCCCCTGGCACCTCGTGAGGTCGCGGGCTTCCTCAATCTCCGCGGCCAGATCGTCACCGCGATCGACCTCCGCACGCGGCTGGACCTGCCACCGCGCGGCGAGGGCGAGGGCTGCATGAACATCGTGGTCCGCGACGGTGATGAGCTCTTCAGCTTCGTCGTGGACGCCGTGGGTGACGTCGCGGAGGCCCCGGCGGAGGGTCTCGATCCCGCGCCCCGCACGCTCGATCCGCGGTGGCGGGCGGGCTGTGATGGCGTCATCCGCATGCCCGTCGGCCTGCTCCTGGTGATGAGCGTGGACTCCCTTCTTTCCCCGATCGACGAAGCCGCCTGACGAGACGTAGGCAGGGCGCCCGCGACGCTGGTTAAGGAAAGTGCATAACCCGTCGAATCTATAGTTGCGGCGCGACCTGGTGTCGCCAGAGACAACCCTTCAACGTACGGGACCGGAGAGATGACGAACTCGTTCCTTACTCGCGGCGGCGCGGTGGCGGCCTTCATGGCAGGCCTGCTCGCAGTGGGCGCGGACCGGGCGGAAGCGCAGGACGCCAATCGAATCTACTCGCTGTCGGAGGTCACCGCCCCGCCGAAGGTCAGATCCGAGAGCGCGGCGGCCAACGCGATCAACCGCAGTTATCCCAATGGGCTGCGGTCGGTTGGCGGCCGAGTCCAGCTGCGATTCGTCGTCAAACCGGACGGCAAGGTGGATCCCGCGACGATCGAGGTCATGGCGGCTTCGGCCACGCAGCTCGGAGAAGCGGCGACCGAGGCGGTGCAGCAGATCGACTTCCAGCCGGCGCAGGTGAACGGCGTGCCTGTCAATACGATGGTCGTGTTCCCGATCACCTACGCCCCCCGATAACGGACCGGCGCCGGCGGGGCTCCAGTAGCCCCGCCAGTCTCTCAACCGACGCAAAATGAACGGTTTCACGCTGGCCCGGAGTCTCCGTGGCAAGCTCGTCGTCATGTTCGTGGCCATGGCGGTGGTGCCTCTGGCGATCGCGACGCTGATCTCCGCGAGCAACGCGCGGAGGACGCTGGAGACGCAGCTCGGCGAGGCCCGGTCGTTCATCGCCGACCAGGCGGCGAACTGGCTCGACCGCGCCATCTTCGAGCGTACGCTCGAGGTTCAGGCACTGGGCGAGAACACGGAGCTCGCGATGGCGGCGCTGGGGATGGCCGACAGCGCCGCGGTACGCACCGTCCTGGCGAACACCTCGCACCGGTCCGGCATGGTGATCGGCGCGCTCGTGTACGACGCGATGGGCAACCTGATGGCCGCGAGCGACGACGTGCTCCTGAACTCGGAGCCGATGATGGCCGCCACCGAGGCCTGGTACACGGAAGCGAAGGCCTCCGCCCAGCGAGGGACCTACATCGGACCGGTGGAACACAACGCCCGGGGCGCGCTCCGGGTCCGGGTGGCTCACTCGGTCAAGGCGCTGAACGGAGAGGTGCTCGGCGTGGTGGCGATGGACGTCGATTGGTCGGCGGTTCAGGAGCGAGTGCTCGGTGCCATCGAGGCCGACTTCCTCGCGGGTGGCAACCACGGCGTGCGATTGTTCATTGTCGATCCGAACGGGCTTGTCGTCGGATCGAGCCGCGACAGCGACGTGCTCGTATCCGAGGTATCAGGCTCGATCGCGGCGGCGAGCTTCGTCACCGGCGAGAGCGGCTCAGTGGTGGAACCGATTCTGGGGCTCGGTGAGTCGCTCGTCAGCTACAGCGTGCTGCAGAACGCCAGCGACATGTCGGGCGCGTACCAGGGGTTCATGGGCGGCCGCGCGGGCATCCTGATCGCGCAGCCGGTGGACGCGGCGTTCGCGAGCGCCGACACGCTCCGAAACATGCTGATCCTCGTGTCACTGATCGCCGGCCTGATCGTCATGGGCATCTCCGGCTACATCGCGAAGCGGCTGGCGGGGCCCGTGGTCGCGGCGGCTCGGGCGGCGGAACGGCTCGCGCTTGGCGACACGGATCTGGAATTCAATGACGCGGCGAGCAACGATGAGATCGGACGGCTCACCCGGGCTCTGGGCGGGTTGACGCTGTATATGCGTGACCTTACAGGCGCCGCGCGCAAAGTGGCCCGCGGAGACCTCAACGTCGCGCTCGAAGTGAAGAGCGAGGAGGACCAGCTCTCCCAGGCATTCCTGACCGTCGCCCACGTGATCGGCGACCTGAAGACCGAGCTGGGCCGGCTCGCCGACGCCGCTCGCGAGGGCAAACTCTCCGAACGTGGCAAAGCCGACCGGTTCGCGGGAGGGTACGCGGAACTCGTTGATGGCACGAACGCGATGCTCGATGCCGTCGTACTCCCCATCCAGGAATCGAACGCCGTACTCGAGCGGGTCGCGGCGGGTGATTTCACCCGGATGGTCGAGGGCGATTATCGCGGCGACCACGCGAAGATCAAGGAGAACGTGAACGGCACGATCGCGTCGCTCCGGGCCGCGCTCCAGCGGATCCGTACGACCAGCACGACGATCGCGGCGAGCAGCAGCCAGATCCGGGCGACCAGCCAGAACATGGCCGGGGCCGCGGAAGAGACGACTCGGCAGGTGCAGACGGTGAGCGCCGCGAGCGAGCAGGCGGGGAGCAACGTGCAGACCGTGTCGGTCGCGGCGGAGCAGATGAGCGGCTCGATCCGCGAGATCAGCCGGCAGCTGCAGGAGGCGCTCGCGGTCAGCCGGGAGGCCGCCACCCACGCGAACGCGACCGTGCGCCAGATGGACGAGCTGGGCGCGAGCAGCGAGGAAATCGGCGAGGTCGTCAAGGTCATCACGACGATCGCGCAGCAGACGAACCTGCTGGCGCTCAACGCCACGATCGAGGCGGCACGGGCGGGCGAGGCGGGCAAGGGGTTCGCTGTCGTCGCCAACGAGGTCAAGCAGCTCGCCAGTCAGACCGCGAAGGCCACGGAAGAGATCGCCGACAAGATCCAGACCGTGCAGCTCTCGACCGGCGGTGCCGTGAAGGGAATTCGCTCCATCGCCGAGGTCATCACGCGGCTCAACGACATCTCCGCCACGGTGGCGAGTGCCATGGAGGAGCAGGCGGCCGCGACTCAGGAGATCGCGCGCAACGTCCAGCAGGCGGCGCGCGGCACGGAGGACGTAAACCGGTCGATTACCAGCGTGACGAGCGCGGCGACCGAAACCGCCGGCGGAGCGGCGCAGTCGCTCTCGGCGAGCGAGGAACTGGCGGGCGTGGCGCTCGAGCTGGAAGAGCTGGTCGGATCGTTCCAGATCTGACCGCAGGCTCGAGCGCGGGGACCCGGCACCGATCGCTCGGCCTCACCGTGGCGAGGCCGTCAGTCCGGTGCCGGAAGATCACTGAGCGGGGATGGCCGGTACCCTCTTCACCACCGGCCGTCCCCGCTTTCTCATTCAGACCGGAACCGTTCCGATGATCTCAGTGATGCTCGTCGATGATTCGGCCGCCATTCGCGGCCTGCTGGGGCGGATCATCGATAGCGAACCGGACATGGAGGTGGTGGGGTCGGCGCCGAACGGCGCGGCGGCACTGGTGATGATGAAGGCCGAGGCCCCCGACATCGTCATTCTCGACGTCGAGATGCCGGAGATGGACGGCCTGACCGCCCTGCCGCGGATCCTGGCCATGCACCCGCGCACGCACGTGATCATGGCGAGCTCCCGCACCACGCGCGGCGCCCGGGTGACGATGGAGGCGCTCGCCCTGGGCGCGGCCGACTACATCGCGAAGCCCACCGCGCTCTCGGCGGTCCGCGGGATGGAGTCGATCGCGCGCGAGCTAGTCACCAAGGTCCGCGCGCTGGGCACGGCGACCACCGCACCGCCGCCACCACCGCCGACCCGCCCGCGAATCCAACTCCCCACCCCGGTCGCCGAGGACCGCACGGTTCCGCCCCGGGTGGTCGTCATCGCATCGAGTACGGGCGGGCCGAACGCGCTCTCCGCGGTGCTTTCCCAGCTGCCGCGTGATTTCCCACTGCCGATCCTGATCGCGCAGCACATGCCGCCGCTCTTCACGGCGTCGCTCGCCGACCGGCTGAGCCGCGAATCCAGCCGGCCGTGCACCGAGGCCCGGCACGGAGAAATCGTCGAGTCCGGCTGCGTGTACATCGCGCCCGGCGACCGCCACATGACGGTAGGCGGTCCCGTGGGCCTGCCCACGCTACTCCTCGATGACGAGCCACCGATCAACTTCTGCCGGCCTTCCGCCGACAGGCTCCTCCGCTCCGCCACGCAGGCATATGGGCCCGCCGTCCTTGGCCTCGTCCTCACCGGGATGGGGGTCGATGGCCTTCGCGGCTGCGAAGCCGTTGTCCTCGCGGGCGGGCGGGTGCTGGCGCAGGACCGCGACTCGAGCGTCGTGTGGGGGATGCCTGGTTCCGTCGTGAACGCGGGCCTCGCGAGCGCCGTCGTTCCGCTCCACCGAATCGGCCATCAGCTCGCATCCCTCTGCGCGATCGGGGTATGATCTCTGGCGCGGACTACAGGTTTCTGGCCCACCTGCTGCTGGTGAACTCGGGGTTCGGAGTCGGTGAGGGAAAGGAATATCTCGTCGAGAGCCGGCTCCTCCCCGTCGCCCAGCGGCTGGGCCACACGGACCTTCAGGGGCTCGTCGACCGGCTGCGAATCCGCGAGGAAGCCGAGGTCGTGCGACTCGTCTGCGAGGCGATGGCGACGAATGAAACCTCGTTCTTCCGCGATATCATTCCGTTCGAGGTGCTTCGCTCCCGGCTTCTCCCCGAGTTGATCGAGGAACGTTCGAGCGCGCGTGAGCTGCGGATATGGTGCGCCGCGTCCTCGTTCGGCCAGGAACCGTACTCTATCGCCATGCTGCTCGACGACCTCGCCCTCGGCGACTGGAAGATCGAGATCATCGCGACCGACTTCTCGCGACCGGCGCTGAAACGCGCGCGGAGCGCCGTCTTCACAACGTTCGAACTCCAGCGAGGCCTCACCATCGATCAGCGGGCGCGGTTCTTCGTCCCCCGCGGCGAGGACTGGCAACTGCGAGACTCCACCCGCGCCCGAGTCAACTTCGCCGAACTGAATCTCATTCACTCGTTCGGCCACCTCGGGCAATTCGACCTGATCCTCTGTCGCAACGTGTTGATCTACTTCGACCTGCGCACCAAACGCGACGTGCTCGAGCGGATGGCCGGGTGCCTGACGCCGTCCGGCTACCTCCTCCTCGGCGCCGCGGAGAGCGCGATCGGAATCACCAACGAGATCACACGTATCGGGGAACTGCCGACCAGCGTGTACCGGAAGACACCGGCCGCCCAGCGCTCATATCTGGCGATCTGATCCGCGCTCCGTAAGCAGTTCTTCGCCAATGCCTCGCCCGGGAGCCACAGCGATGGCGCGATCGCCCGGGGCATCACATATTCGGACAGTTATCGCCCTCCGAAACCTCGGATCCCACTCCGATGGCCCACGTCGAACGACAGATTCCCCGTGTCGCTCGCGCCTCCGTCCTCGGGCTCGCGCTCCTCGCCCTCGCGCCGATCGCGGCGTCAGCCCAGAGCGGCGAGATCCCGCGCGCGGCGAGCGGTCGGCCGGACATGAACGGCATCTGGCAGGCGCTCGGCAACGCGCACTGGGACATCGAGCCGCACGCGGCGCGCGCCGCGCTGGTGATGCGCGAGGGACCGGTCGTGCCAGTGCCCGCGCGCGAGGTCATCGCTCTCGGCGCGATCGCCGCCGTGCCACCCGGCGTGGGGGTGGTGGCCGGCGGCGGCATCCCCTATCTGCCGGAGGCGCTCGAGGTCCGCGAGCAGAACCGCGCCAACTACCTGGAGATGGACCCGGAGATCCGGTGCTACCTCCCCGGTGTCCCGCGCGCGAACTACCTCCCCTTCCCGTTCCAGATCTTCCAGAGCGAGAGCCGGTTCTTCATGATGTACGAGTACGCGGGCGCCGTCCGTGACGTGTATCTGGAGGACCCGGGCCCCGCCGAGGTGGACTCGTGGATGGGCCAGTCCGTGGGTCGGTGGGAAGGCGACACGTTCGTCGTGGAGGTGACCGGTCTGGGCGACCGGAACTGGTTGGATCGGGCCGGCAACTTCTACGGCTGGGGCGCGACGGTGATGGAGCGCTACACGATGCTCGGACCCGACCACATCCACTACGAAGCCACGGTCGAGGATCCACGCACATTCTCTGAACCGCTCGTCATCCGCATGCCGCTCTACCGACACATCAACCCGAATGCGCGACTCGGCCAGTTCAAGTGCGTGGAGTTCGTGGAAGAGCTGATCTACGGCCACCTTCGCAGGACGCCGCTCGAATAGGAGGATGGATACGACCATGCGTCAACGCACCTTGTTGCCGACGCTGACGCTCGCGTTCGTGATTGCGGCCATGCACGGAGCGTCGTCGGTCTCGGCCCAGGCCCCGGTCCCATCCCCCTCTCGAAGCGGGGACGGCTGGGTAATCCCGCGCACGCCCGAGGGGCATCCCGACCTCCAGGGCAACTGGACAAACGCCACGGTCACGCCGCTGGAGCGGCCGCGCGGTGAAGGGCCTACGCTGGACCCGGAGACCGTCGTGCGGATGGAGCGGCAGCGACTGGAACGTCGGGCGGAATCACTCGCCGCCGTGAGCGACCCCGACCGTGACGCCCCGCCCGTGGGCGGCGATGGCTCGACGGGCGCGGCGGGCGGGGTCGGCGGGTACAACGCGGTCTACATCGAGTCGGGTGACCGTGTCGTGCAGGTGAACGGCGAATACCGCACTTCGATCGTTGTCGATCCGCCCGACGGCCGCGTTCCGCCCATCACCGCGGCGGCGCGACAGCGCCAGGTCGAGGAGCGCGCCAACGCGCCAGTCTTCGGCCAGTATGACAACCCCGAAAACCGGCCGATGGCCGAACGGTGCATCCTCTCGTTCGGGTCCAACGCGGGCCCGCCGATGTTGCCCAACGGGTTCTACAACAACAACTACACGATCGTCCAGACGGCCGACCACGTCGTCATCCTGACCGAGATGGTCCACGACGCGCGCATCATCTACCTGGACGATACGCCGCGCCTCCCGGCGAACGTGCGGCCGTACTTCGGGGATTCGCGCGGCTGGTGGGACGGCGACACGCTGGTGATCGAAACGACGAACATCCACCCGCAGCAGCGATACCGGGGGATGCCCTCCGACAACGTGAAGGTCATCGAGCGCCTCGCCCGTGTGAGCGACGACATGCTCTACTACAGCTTCACGATCGACGACCCGAGCGTGTACGAACGGCCGTGGACCGGCGAACTCTCGTTCTGGAAGCTGGATGCTCAGATCTACGAGTACGCCTGTCACGAAGGGAACTACTCCCTCTCCAACATTCTGAGCGGCGCGCGGTATCAGGAGCAACTGGAAGCGGCCGCGAATCAATCCGAACCGAGGTGATCAACATGCGATGGATACATGCCGCCATTGGAATCGCAATCGTCGCGCTCTTCGCCTGGGCCGGGCCGCTGGTGGCGCACCACGCGTTCGGCGCCGAGTTCGACCGTGACGCGCCCCTCCGGCTGCAGGGCAGGATCGTCCGGCTCGAATGGGTGAACCCCCATTCTTGGATCCACCTCGAGGTGACGAAGGAAGACGGCAGCACGGAAGTGTGGATGGTCGAGGGCGGTACGCCGAACACGCTCCTGCGGCAGGGCCTCCGCCGCGAGTGCCTGACCCCGGGCACGGAACTGATCGTGGACGGCTACCAGGCAAAGGACCACAGCCTCAAGCGCGCGAACGGGCGCGACGTGACGTTCACGGACGGGCGGCGGTTCTTCATGGGCTCGTCGGGGACGGGCGCGCCGGATGACGGGGCCGAGCAGCGCGGGCGGCAGGCGGCACAGACGGGCGGTTGCTGATCCTCGGCATCGACACACGGGGAAGGCGGTTCTCGCGGATCCCGCGAACCGTGGCAAACTTGCCCGGCAAGGTCACCCGGCAGTACGTTCGCGGCGCCCGGACCGTGAACAGGCCACCGCCAGACGAGGGGGAAATCCGTGCGTACCATCCTGGTACCCGTCGCCGACCGACCCGAGTGCGTGTTCGCGCTCGACACCGCATTTGAACTTGCCGGGGCGCACGACGCGAGCGTCGTCGGCTGCCATGTGAGGCGCCACCGCCAGGAGGAACCATCCGCGTTCGCGGGACTGCTATCCGGTGAGCCTCGACCACTGAATCAGGGCGAGACAGACGAGAAGCTGAACAGTGAATCGGCGAAGGCGTTATTCGACCGGATCGCTGAACAGCACGGATTCGATCTTGCGAAGCGACCGAGACTTGGCAAGGCCGGGCTTGCGCTCTGGCACGAGATGGTGGGGACGCCGGAGCGGGTCCTCTCGATTGTCGGTCCGGTCAACGACATGCTCGTCGCGTCCCGGCCGAAGCCGAAGAGTTCCGGCCCGGCGCAGGCGTTCCTGCTGGCGGCGCTGCTGCGGTCCGGACGGCCCGTCCTCGTCCTTCCACAGAAGCGGGTGGTGAACGTGGCTCGTCGGGTGTTGATCGCGTGGAACCAGAGTGCGGAGGCCGCGGCCACGCTCCACGCGACGATGCCGATCATCCAGGCGGCCGAGGAGGTCACGTTCGTCAGTGCGGGCGCTGAGAGCCGCGCCGGGCCGAAGTCCTCGTACGCGATCGACTACCTGAAGCACTGGGGCGTCAAGGCGCAGAGCCTCACCACCAAGGGGCGCAACGCCGAGCAGGAACTCGAGCAGACGGTGAAAGACACGAAGGCCGACCTGCTGATCATGGGCGCCTACAGCCGCAGCCGGTTCCGCGAACTGGCGTTCGGTGGCGTCACGGAGCATATGCTCTTCAGAACCGATATCCCCGTGCTGCTGCGACACCAGTAGAGCCCCCCCATGTCATCCTGAGAGGGTGTTGACAAAAGTCACGACACCACTCGACGCAGGAGCA
>CAZUVK010000035.1:0-8101 GCA_964623785.1 uncultured Gemmatimonas sp.
GCTCCGGGATGTTCACCGCGAACTCGATGAACTGCCTGACCGAGGCGCTCGGCCTGTCGCTGCCCGGCAACGGGTCGATGCTGGCCACGCACGCCGATCGCGAGGAGTTGTTCCTGAAGGCCGGCCGCACGATCGTCGATCTGTGTCGCAGGCACTACGAGCAGGATGACGATTCCGTCCTGCCGCGCAGCATCGCGAGCTTCGAGGCGTTCGAGAACGCGATGGCGCTGGATATCGCGATGGGCGGTTCGACGAACACCATTCTGCACCTGCTCGCCGCCGCGCAGGAGGCCGAACTGGACTTCACGCAGACCGACATCGACCGACTGTCGCGCCGTATTCCGCATCTCTGCAAGGTGGCCCCGTCCACCTCCAAGTACCACATGGAGGACGTGCACCGCGCCGGCGGCGTGATGAGCATCCTCGGCGCGCTGGATCGCGGCGGGCTGCTGCATACCGACGTGCCCACCGTGCATAGCCCCACCATGAAGGAGGCGCTCGACACGTGGGACATCGCCCGGAACCCGGGTGACGACGTGCGGGCGTTCTTCAGCGCCGGCCCGGGCGGCATCCCGACGCAGACCGCGTTCAGCCAGTCCGCGCGCTGGCCAACGCTGGACACGGACCGGCAGAATGGGTGCATCCGCGACGTGGAGTTCGCGTACAGCAAGGAGGGCGGGCTGGCCGTGCTCTACGGGAACATCGCCGAGAACGGCTGCATCGTGAAGACGGCGGGTGTCGATGAGAGCATTCTGAAGTTCTCCGGTCCGGCGCGGATCTTCGAGAGCCAGGATAGTGCCGTGCGGGGCATCCTCGCGGACCAGGTGGGCGCCGGGGACGTCGTGGTCATCCGCTACGAAGGGCCGCGCGGCGGGCCGGGCATGCAGGAGATGCTCTATCCCACGTCATATCTGAAGTCGAAGGGGTTGGGGAAAGTGTGCGCGCTGCTGACCGATGGGCGGTTCTCGGGCGGCACCTCCGGACTGTCGATCGGGCACGCGTCGCCCGAGGCGGCGGAGGGCGGGGCGATCGGGCTGGTGGAGGAGGGGGACACCATTCAGATCGACATCCCGAACCGGACGATCAACGTGATGGTTGACGACGCCGAGCTGGCCCGCCGCCGCGCGGCGATGGAGGCGCGGGGGGCTGGTGCGTGGCAACCGACCGAGCAGCGCGAGCGGAAGGTGTCGAAGGCGCTGCGGGCGTATGCGTCGATGGCGACGAGCGCGGACAAGGGGGCGGTCAGGATGATCGACTGAAGGCCATCGCCGGAGCCCTGGAGGAGCGCGATGACCGGGACGAAAGCGAAAGACGCTGCGCCGCGATACCGCTACTCGGGTCGCTCGATTCGCGCTCGAACCACGTAGTCCACGCCCAGTGAGTCCGTGGTCACACCGTAGACCACATCCTCCAGGAAGATGGGGAGAGCGCGGTTCGTCACGAACTCGACTTCGGAGACAACAGGCCCGAGATACCGCCCTTCGGGGTCAAAGACGTCGAAGAGCGAGCCCTGATCCTCCGGGCCTCCGATCATCTGGATGAACAGAAACCCACCGGGACCCGGATGGATCCTCCCGAACGCGGCCTTCACGGCCGGGATCTCGGGGAGTTGTGAACGAACTTCCGGCGGCATCTCCGCGGCTTCGCTCAGTATCACTTCCCTGTCCTGGCTGGTGACGGTCCGCGGCGTGTACTCCCGCTCGATTATCCGCACCGTGTCGCCACCCAGTGCACGCTGGATCAGCCGGTATTCGCCGGTCTCTCCCAACCAGAGGTATCCCGCCGGATCGAACCGGAACGTCGATCGCGGCAAGATCGCGTAAAGGCTCGGGGTCACCAGATTGGGACCCGGTTCCCGATCGATCGGAGGCAGGCTATCGGTGACCTGACCCGCCGAGTCGATCCGGAGATACGTGAACCGCGTGGAGCCGTCGGGCAGAGCCTGAGGTCCGACGTCGTAAAGGAAGCCATCATCGCCGAATCCACCAAGCCATGGTAGCAGGATCCCGGTGAACGGCCGGGTGAGATGAAGCTGGGGATCATGTTGCTCGTCAAACACGACATACCTGGAGTTGCCGTAATCCGTCACCCAGAGGCGGTCGCGGGCATCCCACGCCAGTCCATACGGGTTCTGAAACTCTCCCGGCCCGGCCCCCCTTCGCCCGACCGTGCGCTCATGTCGCCCCTCGGAATCGAAGACGCGGATCTCCCGCGAAAGACCATCGACCACAAGGATCTCGCCCGAGGGCGAAACTCCGATCGCGACCACCTGCCCGAAGGCGTCCGGACCCTCGCCGTCCATCCGCCCGATCCGCAATTCCTCGACGATCCTCCACCCCTCATCTTCGGACCAGATCCCACGATCCGGATTGCGGACGTGCGGTATGCCCGAAATCGTGTCGATCGTTCCCAGCCAGCCGTGCGTGCCTGAGGTGGGTGGCGGCGGATCGCAACCCAAGAGTGCGATCGCGAGGCCGGCCGTCAGCCATCGGAGGAGGGTACTGGAGAAGAGTGACATGGATCCGGTCGATGTCCTTTCGATTCGCAAAACGAAGGTCCGCTGGTTGCCTACCACGAGTTCCACAGCCAGACCTGAATCAAACCGCACTCGTGCTTGCCCTCGAAGTAGTAGCCCGGTGGCCGGTCCCGTTCGCTCTCATAGATCTCGATCGCCGCGATGCTTTCCGCCGGAATCTCATCGATGGATCTGTAGTTCGTCCGTTCCAGCGGCCATCGATTCACCAACTGCTTGAGGGCACATGATCCGCCCGCCCGCGTCAATCGTCGCCCGTCAGTCATCCCCCGGCGCGCCGGCCGGCCTTCCCGTCCCCGCCACATCCCCCGCCTTCCGCCGCGCCATGTACTCGCGCGTCTCCCCCGCCACCACGCCGGAGAGCAGCACCAGCCCCACCAGGTTCGGCAGCGCCATCGCGCCGTTCATCACGTCCGAGAATCCCCACACGAGATCAAACCCCGACGTACCGGAGAGTGTGAGTACCCACGACCCGACGAACACCCCCGCGATGAAGAGGATCCGGTAGGGCAGGATCGCCCGCGCGCCGAGCAGGTACTCGACGTTGCGCTCGCCGTAGTACGACCAGCCGAGGAGCGTCGAGTAGGCGAAGAGGGTCAGGCCGATCGCCACGATGTACCCGCCCATCTGGCCGGGCAGCCCGGTGCTGAACGCCTCAACGGTGAGCGGCGCGCCCGTGTAGCCCATCCCCGTCGCGGGGTCGGTCCGCATCCACGCGCCGGTGGAGATGATCGCGAAGCCGGTCAGTGTGCAGACGACAATCGTGTCGATGAACGTCTGCGTCATGGACACGAGCGCCTGCGTCACCGGCTCGCGCGTCTTCGCGGCCGCGGCCACGATCGCGCCGGTGCCGAGGCCGGCCTCGTTCGAGAATACGCCGCGGGAGATGCCCATCCGGATCGCCATCATCACCGTCGCGCCGACGAATCCGCCCGCCGCGGCCGTCGGGGTGAACGCCTCGCGGAAGATGAGGCCGATCATCTCCGGGATTCCGCGGTAGTTGATCGCGACGACAACGATCGCGCCCCCCATGTAGAGGAGGATCATCGCCGGGACGAGGAAGCTGTTGAACCGCCCGATCGACTTGATGCCGCCAAGGATGACGAGGGCGGTGAGGATGGCCAGCACGGCACCCGTCCACGTCGGCGGCACCCCGAAAGAGGCGCGCAGGGCGTCGGCGACGGAGTTCGACTGGACCATGTTGCCGATTCCGAACGACGCGAGGGCGGCGAAGAGGGCGAAGAGGAACCCGAGCGAGCGACCGAACCAGCCGCCCACCCCGCGCGAAAGGTAGAACGCCGGCCCGCCGGACATCTCCCCCCGCGTATCCACCACCCGATACCGAACGCCGAGCACCGCCTCGGAGAACTTCGTCGCCATCCCGACCAGCCCGCTCACCCACATCCAGAAGAGCGCTCCGGGCCCGCCCATCGCGATCGCGGTCGCGACGCCGGCGATGTTGCCGATGCCGACCGTCGCCGCGAGCGCCGTCATCAGCACCTGGAAGTGCGAGATGTCACCCTCGACGCCCTCCCCCGTCTCCTTGCGCTTGACGAGCGCGAGGTTGAGCGCGTGGAAGAGCTCCCGGAACTGGATGCCGCGCAGGAGGAACGTCAGGTAGAAGCCGACGCCGACGATCAGCGTGACGAAGACCGGTCCCCAGATGATCCCGTTCGCCCGTTCGATGACGGGGAGGGCAGCGTCCACCCATCCAGCTTGCGCGAGGAGCATGGCTTCGCCTCAGGTCGATCCGGTTACGGGGGCGTCGCGGTATGGGGCCGACGCGCCCCGGACACACCCAGGTCGGGCTACGGAAGAAGGCCTGGTCACGTTGCGTGCCGCGCGTGGCGGTCCGGACCGCGCCCGGAAAAACCCGCCACCCTCAACCCGGCAGGATCTTCCGGTCAGGTCGGATTTACCGTCGCTCACCCACCCCCAGCGCGCCCTGTCCGCGGGTCGCCGGCCGTCGATCGGGTAGCGGGCTAAGTTTATCATGCACAACGCATTATATGTGCACCCCGGACGATCTTTCCACCACCTGGCCAGCGCGCGGCTCCGATTGGTCCGGCCGTTGCCCTATCCCCTGCCGCTCGCACAAGGAACATCCTCTTCTCACGGGTCGCAATGCTATACGGATTCTTCGGCCGAGTATCGTCGTCGTCCGATCTGAAGCAGGCGCTCGACGTCAGCAGCCAGCGGACGCGGTTGATCGCGGACCGGGTGGCGAAGGCGACGATGGGCGGCGCGGACGGATTCGCCGCGGCGCTCGACGGCGCGCGGGCCGTCCCCGGCGCGGAAGAGCCGATCGACCTGGAAGCCGAGATGGTCGCGCTGGCCGACGAACAGCTTCGCTACGAGACGACCGCGACGCTGCTCCAGAAGGCATATCAGAACATACGCATGAGCATCAGGGAGCGTTGAGGCGGATGCCGAACCCGATCCAGGGTACCCGAGGGCTGATCGCTGGCGTGGAAGCGCGCCCGATGTTCCGGACGCTGGGCATCGCCGCGAGCGGGATGACCGCGCAGCGGATGCGGCTCGAGGCGATCGCCGGCAACATCGCGAACTCCGAGACGACGCGAACGGAGGACGGTACCCCGTACCGCCGGCGCGTCGTGCAGATCGAGTCCGCGGCGAGCGCGCCGGCCATCGCCGGCATGCCGCCGACCTTCCAGCTCCCATCGCTCGACCCGGTCGACGCCGCGCACGGCGTGCGGGTCGCCGCGATCCAGGAGGACATGTCCGAAGGCCCGCTCATCTACGATCCCGGTCATCCGGACGCCGACGAGGCCGGGTACGTCCGATATCCGAACGTTTCGTTGACCGAGGAGCTGGTCGACCTGATGAGCGCGCGCCGCGTGTACGAGGCGAACGTCACCGTCTTCCAGTCCGCCAGATCGATGCTCCGCAAGGCGCTCGAAATCTAATCCGACAAGAACGATGAACCTCTACGGAATTTCGGGAACCGTGCCGGGCGCGCTGACGCCGGGCGAGATCAACCGTCCGCGAGCGGAGCCGAGCGGTCCCGACCGGGCGGATGAAGCCGCGCGGCAGGCCCAGATCCAGACCCAGCCGCGGACGCGGACGCAGCCTCCCGCGCAGGCCGGGTCGGCCGCGCCTCTGGGGACCGCCCCGGCGCCGGCGTCGCTCCCGGTCGCGCCGCCGCCCGGGACGGATCCGGAGCTGTGGAGCGTCCTCTCCTCCGAGGAGCGCGTGTTCTTCGCCAAGGTCGGGGCGATGGGGCCGCTTACCTACGGTCGTCTGACGAGTGAGCTGAATGAGCAGCCGCCGATCGCGCGAGGCGGACGTCTCAACGTGAAAGCCTGAGTCCAATGGATGCGATTTCGAGAATAGCGCAGAGCGCCACGTCGATCGGTGGCGCGCAAGGCGGGCTGTTGGGTGGGGCTGGTGTGGGCGGCGCGGCGAACGGGACCGGCGGGCCGTCGTTCGGGGACACGCTGAAGCAGGCGATCAACAAGGTCTCTGCCGCCCAGGAAAACTCGGGTGAACATGTCGCGGCTTTCCTGCGCGGCGACAACGTGGAGCTGCACCAGGTGATGGCCGCCGCCGAGGAAGCCGGCATCGCGCTGGAGATGCTGATCGAGGTCCGGAACAAGTTCGCCGAGGCGTATCGCACGGTGATCAACATGCAATCCTGATTCGACACAAACTGATCGATGAGCCAGGTGCCAGTGAATACAGTGCCGAATCCGGTGCAGCAGTGGATCGACCGAGCCGGCGGGCCGAGGCGTGTCCTGCTCGGCGCCGTCGGGCTCGGCATGGCCGTTCTCATCTTCGCGGTCGCGCAGTGGGCTGGGGCGCCGACCTGGGTACCGCTCTACTCCGGCATGTCGCTGGATACGACCGGCAAGGTGACACAGAGTCTGGATGAGGCGGGGATTCGGTACGAACTGGGGATCGGCGGATCCGAAGTCCGCGTCCCCTCGTCCGATCTGGCGCGCGCGCGGGTCGTGCTCGCCAGCTCTGGTCGTCCGGATTCCGGCCGCCCCGGCCTCGAGCTGTTCGACCAGCCGTCGTGGGGCATGACCGACTTCACCCAGCGCATCAACTATCGCCGCGCCCTCGAAGGCGAACTGGAGCGGACGATCTCCCGGATGCAGGGTGTCGAAGTCGCCAAGGTCCACCTCGCGATGTACGAGACCGCCAGCATCCGCCGCCTTGACCGCCCGGCCGAGGCTTCGGTCGTCCTGCAGCTCCGGGCCGGCGCGCAGGCGGCGCCCGATGTCGTGCAGGGCATCTCGCACCTCGTTGCGAGCAGCGTCGATGGCCTGAGCAGCGAGAACGTAACGGTGCTCGACGGCGGCGGCAGACTGCTCTCCATGCCCGACGAGCCCGGCTCGTTCACCGCTCTCAACAGCCGCCAGCTCGCGATCCAGCGAGACATGGAGACCTATCTGGAGGCGAAGGCCCAGGAGATCGTCGGACGGATCGTGGGACCGGGGAACGCGCGGATCCAGATCGCGGCGGACGTGAACTTCGACAGGGTCGAGCGGCGGTCCGAGTCGGTGGACCCGGACCGGCAGGCGATATCGAGCGAGGAGCGGGCGGAGATCATCCCGGGCGACGAGGGCGGAGCGGGTTCGACCACGCAGTCGTCGGTCTTCGAGAACTCGCGGTCGCTCGAGGTCTTCTCGGGCGCGACGGGCACGGTTCGACGGCTCTCGGTGGCGGTGCTCGTCAACGACCGGATGATCGGCGACGGCGAGGCCGCGGTCTACGAGGCACGGGCTCCGGAGGAACTGGCGCGGATCGAGTCGCTGGTCCGGGGCGCGGTGGGCATCGACGAGGGCCGGGGCGACGTGATCTCGGTCGTCAGCGTACCGTTCGACGGGCTTCAGGTCGCGGTCCTGGAGGAGCCGGGGCTGGATGTCCTCTCGATCATCGCGATGGTGCAGCGCCCGGCGATCACTGTGCTCGGGCTGCTGCTGGCGTTCATCGTCGCGCTGCGGGTGATCCGGATGCTGAAGATCAACCCCGCGCCCGTGCCAGCGGCGCTGGAGGAGCAGCTGGTCGCTGCTGGCGGGGCGCCGGCGTCACTCGCGCGGCCGGCGGCGGCGCCCGTCTACACGCCGGACCCGCCCGATCCCGCGGCGGCCGAGCCGATCCTGCCGCACAATTCCGCGCTCCGCGAGAAGGTGCTCGAGAACGTGACGGAATACCCAGACCTCGCCGCGCGCCTTGTCCGCGCGTGGATGAAGGAGGCCTGAGGTGTCCACTGCTGTCGCGACGATCAGTCCCGGGGAACTCACCGGCCGTCAGAAGGCGGCCGTGCTCTGCATGCTTCTCGGCACCGAGAAGGCGGCCGAGATCACGCAGCGCCTGAGCCATGAGGAGGTCGAGCAGATCTCATTCGAGATCGCGCGGCTCGATCACGTGAGCGCGCCGGTCGCGGAGTCGGTGCTCCGCGAATGGGGCCAGATTGTCCGCGCGGCGGATTCGCTCGCGGCCGGCGGCTTCGAGTACGCGAAGGAGATTCTGGAGAAGGCCTTCGGGACCGGCAAGGCGAAGGAGGTCCTCCGCCGGATCCAGGCCCAGCTCGCCGACACG
>CAZUVK010000035.1:8111-10631 GCA_964623785.1 uncultured Gemmatimonas sp.
CGGAGAACATCCCCAGACGATCGGGCTGATCCTCGCCCACCTGGACCCGGCGCACACGGCGGCGGTGCTGAAGGAACTGGCGCCGTCGCTCGGAAGCGAGGTCGTCCTGCGGATGGCGCGCATGGAGAAGGTCTCGCCGGAGATGCTCCAGCTCATCGAGCGGTCGCTCGGAAGCGAGACGGATCTCACCTCGACGCAGGGGATGACCACCTCGGGCGGTCCGCAGGCGGTCGCCGCCGTCCTCAACCTCATCAGCCCGTCGCTCGAGAAGGAACTCCTCGATGGCGTCGCGGCGCAGGACCCGGATCTCTGTGTCGAGATCAAGAACCTGATGTTCGTCTTCGAGGACCTCATCCGGCTGGAAGACCGGTCGCTGCAGCGGGTCATGCGCGAGGTCGAGTCGAAGGTCCTGGCCCTCGCGCTCAAGGTCGCGAGCGACGAGCTGAAGGAGAAGATCCTGGGTGGGATGTCGCAGCGCGCGGTCACCTCGCTCAAGGAGGAGATGGAGTACATGGGCCCGGTGAAGCTACGCGACGTCGAGTCGGCGCAGGCGAGCATCGTCAGCCAGGTCCGCGAGCTGGAAGAGGCGGGCGAGGTCATCATCAGCGGGGGCGGCGATGACGTGGTCATCTCCTGACGCCGTGACGTCCCTCGACGTGGACGCGGCCCCGCACCCGATGGGGGCCGCGGTCCGGTGGGACCCCCAGGAGCTGGTTGCCGGCGACGCGTTCTTCCCCGCCGCGCCGCCGGACGACGACGAGGCCCACTCGGTGGACCCCGTCGAGGCGGAAGCACTGGCCAGCGCCGCGCGGGAACTGGCGCTCGCCGACGAGGTCGAGCGGCGCGTCGCCGAGGCCTACGCGATGGGCTTCGTGGACGGTCAGCGGGAGGGCGCCGACGCCGAATCCAGCCGCCTGCGGACGGCGATCGAAGCGGCCGAGGAGGTCGTCGACTCGTTCCGCGAATCGGAGTCTCGCTGGCACGGCGGGCTCGAGGAGAACATCTGCGCCATCGCCATCGCGGTCGCGAAGCAGATCCTGGAGCGCGAGCTCCGGAGCAGCCCGCGAGTCGTATCGGAGCTCGTGCGCCGCGCGGTCACGGTCTTCCCCATCGACCACCCGATCCGAATCCGCGTCGCCCCGAGCGACCTTGCGATGATCTCGGCCGCGGGTGCCGACGCCTCGCCGTCTCCGCTCACCGGCGATCGAGAGGTTCGTTGGATCGCGGATCCGCTCGTGGCTCCGGGCGGCTGCGTGATCGAGGGGCGCGAAAGGATCATCGACGGCCGCGTGGATTCGGCGCTGGAGCGGCTCTACCGCCGCCTCACCCACACGAGCGCGTAGCACGAACGGAAAACGGATGACGAACGCACCTGACGCGACCTCCACGGTCCCCGAGACGGGACACCCGATGAACGACTTCGACGAGATGGCGGAGATGGAGGCGTCGCTCGCGGAGACGCTGGTCAACGAGGAGGCGGACGAGCTGATCAACCGGATCTCGGGCACGCCGCGGCTCGCCGAGTTCGGGCGCGTGACGCGCGTCGTCGGGCTGGTGATCGAAGCGGCGGGGCTCGACGTCGGCCTCGGTGAGCTGTGCCGGGTCACGAGTCTCTCGGAGGATCTCTCGATCCTCGCGGAGGTCGTCGGCTTCCACGAGCGGGGCGTGCTGCTCATGCCGCTCGGTGAGCTGGATGGGCTCCATCCGGGGAGCAGCGTGCTCCCGCTGGGCCGGTCCTTCGGGGTCGATGTCGGACCGAACCTGCTCGGCCGGGTGCTCAACGGTCTCGGCCACCCGATCGACGGGAAGGGGAAGCTGGAGGTCCATGAGCGCGTGCCACTCTCCGCCGAGCCGCCCAATCCGCTGGAGCGCGAGACGATCACCGAGGTGCTGGAGACCGGCGTCCGCGCGATCGACGGGATGCTGACGTTCGGGCGGGGGCAGCGGGTCGGGATCTTCGCGGGGAGCGGCGTCGGCAAGAGCACGCTGCTGGGGATGGTCGCCAGAAAGGCGTCCGCGGACGTGAACGTGATCGCGCTGCTCGGCGAGCGCGGACGTGAGGTCCGGGACTTCATCGAGAACTCGCTCGGGCCGGAGGGGCTGGCGCGCTCGGTCGTCGTCGTGGCCACCGGCGACCAGGCGGCACTCGTGCGGGCCCGTGGCGCGCTGGTCGCGACCGCGATCGCCGAGTACTTCCGCGACCAGGGCAAGCAGGTGCTGCTGATGCTCGACTCGATCACCCGCGTGGCCATGGCCTGGCGCGAGATCGGCCTGGCGGTCGGCGAGCCACCGACGACGAAGGGTTACCCGCCGTCGGTCTTCGCGAACCTCCCCCGGCTTCTGGAACGCGTGGGCAACGCCGCGAACGGCGGGATCAGCGGCATCTACACCGTGCTCGTCGACGGCGACGACTTCAACGAGCCCGTCGCCGATGCCGCTCGGTCGATTCTGGACGGCCACGTCGTGCTGACCCGAAAACTCGCGATCGACGGGAAATGCCCGGCGGTCGCGAGTTTTCGG
>CAZUVK010000035.1:10641-21443 GCA_964623785.1 uncultured Gemmatimonas sp.
AAACTCGCGACCGCCGAGCATTTCCCGTCGATCGACGTGCTCGAGAGCAAGAGCCGCGTGCGCGACGCGATCATCGACACGGACCATCGGCAGGCGGCGAATACGGTCGGGCGTGTGGAGGCGGCGTACCGGGACAAGGAGGATCTGATCATGGTCGGCGCGTACCAGAAGGGCTCCGATCCCATGGTGGACGCGGCGGTTGACGGCCGGACCGAGGTGCTCGGGTTCCTGCAACAGACGCCCGATGAGTTCACGAGCCTCACCGAGACTCGAGAGATGCTGTGCGGACTGGCCGGGAAGATCACACGCACCGCGCAACCGGAGAGATAGAGCGTGTTCAAGTTCAGACTGCAGCGGGTGCTGGAGCTGAGGGAGCTGCGCGAGCAGCAGACGGCGACCCGTCTGGCCGAGGCCCGGACCGCGGCCGACGCGGCGCGCGAGGCGACCGAAGCGCTCGAGGCGCTGCGCACGGAGAGCGTCAACCGGCTGAGCCGCACCCACTCGGAAGGCGCTCCCGCGGGCGAACTCCGCAACGTGAGCTACGTGCTGGAATCGCTGAACCGGAAGATCGAAGAGGCGAACAACCGCGCGACCGTCGCGGACGAACAGGTGAAGGGCCTCGTCGAGGAATTCTCGGCGGCGTTCCGCGACCGGCGCGTGCTGGACATGCTGCGCGTCCGGAGGCTCGACGAGTGGAAGGCGACCGAGGCGAGCGCCGACCGTCGCGCGATGGATGGGATTGCAATTTCACGGTACTCGCGCGGCGACGCGACGTCCACAAACCAGGGCTGACCCGTGATCCGAACCGTGGTTCTGGGAGCGGTGACGTTCCTCATCAGCGCCGGCGTCGCGGTCGGCACCGCGACGTACTTCGCTGGCGAGCCCGGCGATCTGAACGCGGCGCTTGCCGCGACGCTGGAGACGGACTCCGCCACCGCCCCCAACCCCCTCGACGCGACATCGCCCGAGGATGAGCCGGGGCTGACGCTGATGGAAGAGGTGGATGACCTGCTCTCGAGGATCGAGGGAGTCGAGCTGAGTTCGGTGGGGAAGGAGACGCCGGCGCGAGCGGAAACGGTGGCGGAGGCGGTTGAGGCCGCGGCTGGCGACAGTGCTGTCCTGGCTGTCGCGGAAACCGTGGTGACCGATTCCGTTCCCGGCGCGGGCGAGGTAGCGACCGAGGATGACGCCGCGGCAATCGCGGCGAAGGCCGAGGAATCGGGGACGGCTTCGGCGGCGTCCGGGGCGACGGCGGGAACGGCGTCGGCTTCGGGAACGGCGGCCACCGGCGCGGGCGGCGCGGCGGCGCCCGGCCTGCTCCCCGAGGCTCGGCTCGGAAAGATCTTTGGCTCGATGCAGCCCCGGGACGCGGCGCGCGTGCTGGAGCAGATGGACAACCGCGACATCGCGACGATTCTCACCATGCTGAACGACAGGCAGGCGGCGGCGGTGCTCTCGAACCTTGCTCCGGACCGTGCGGCGGCAATCAGCGCCACGGGTCTCGGCGCCGGAGAGCGTAGCCGATGAACGTCACGCCCAACCTGGCGGGGATTCCCTCACCCGCAACGCCGACCTTCGGCCCTGGACCGCTCGGGACACCCGACGCGGCGATGGCTGACCACACCGCACCGGCGGAGGCCTTCTCGGCGCTGCTCGCTCGCCTGATCCCCGGGCGCGTCCCGGTCCCGCTGCCGGTGCTCGCTCGCGCGCCGGGCGAGCTCGCGAACGACGGCGCGGAGGCCGATGACCTCGCGGGAGACATCGGCGCCGGCGAACTCACCGCGGAGACACGCGACGGCGCGGACCGGGCGGAAGCGGACCCGCGTCCGGGGCTGGCGCACGGCGTGACCAGCGGCCGGCCCGGGCCGACGGCCGGGACGCGCGGTGCGGGCACCGATGGAGACAGCATTCTCGCGCTGGCAGCCGCGGTCGCGGCGATGGCCGGCGATACGGAGACAGCCGCGCGACTCGCGACCGAGGCCACCTCGGGGACTGGTGGAAATCCGGACCCCCGCCTCGCGGCGGAGATGGCGGCGACGGGCCGGAACGGGCTGTTGCCCCACGTCGGTTCAGCCACGTCGGTTGGCGTCCCCGACCCCAGCCGCGTGGAGAAGAGCCTCGAGCTGCTCCACCCGGAGTTCCGCGTTCGACTCGAGCGCGTGGTCACCCGCATGGCGGAGGAACATGGCCACGAGGTCGACATCGTGGAGACTCTCCGGCACCAGGTCCGGCAGAACCACCTGTACGAGCAGGGCCGGTCGCGACCCGGCGATGTCGTGACCTGGACGCGCGCATCGAACCACGCGACGGGTGGCGCGGCCGACGTGATCATCGACGGCAGCTACGACAACCCGGTCGCCTACGCGCGCCTGCAGCGAATCGCCGCCCAGGAGGGCCTGCGCACGCTCGGCGCACGGGACGCCGGCCATCTCGAGCTCCCGCTACCCGGCGAAGCGTCGGTCCCGACATCGACCGAGTCGACGGACTCCAGCGAGCCCCGGTTCGTTCGGGCGGAGACATCGTCGCCCGGGGGAAGGACGGCTGACCGTGTAGCGCGGCCGGCGCGTGTAGCCGCCGTCGCCGATCTCGCGCGGCTGGCCCGGGTGGATGCGCCGACGATGGCCCGGGTGGCGACCCCCGGCGCGCCCCCCGCCTCCGCCACCGGCGGCAATGCCGGCGCGGGCGCCACCACGCCCGCCGGCCGCGCCACGCCACCGGTCGACGACCGCGCCCCCGCGGCGGCGCCCGGCACGCCCGGCACCCCTGCGCCGGATGCCCCGCGCTTCGATGGAGGCCTCCTCGCGAGCAGCGACGCGTCCCGCTCGACCGCGCCGGCCGAGCGCATGGCTTCGCCCGCTCTCACCAGTGGTGCCGCCGAGCGTATCGCCCATCTGCTCGACCTGCAGAGCTCCGCGCCGATGAAGCCGCTCAGCCAGGTCTTCCTGCGGGTCGACGGACCCGGTGGCCAGGATCACATACGTCTCGACCTGCGGGGCGGCTCGGTCTCCGGCTCGATCGATCTCAACGATCCCGCGGCCGCGGAACGACTCGGCGCGCGGATCGGTGACCTCCACCGTGCCCTGGAGCAGCGTGGCCTCGAATCCGAGGCGCTGAAGATCAGATCCACTCCGCGCGGCGAGGTGCTCGACCGCATGGCCTTCGCGGCGCCGGTCGACTCCGAAACCGTCCGGTCCGCGGCGCAACGCAACGGGGACCCGGCGTTCCAGCGCGAACGTTCGCATGGCGATCACTCCCGCGACGAGCCCCGCGAGGGCTCGCACGACGCACGTCAACGAAGTCGGAAAGACAACCCAGGAGGCAAGAGCTCGTGATCACCACGATACCCGAAACGGCGTCCGCGCCGACCTCAGCCCTCAACACCCCCGGCCCCGGCGGGATCCTCGGCAAGGACGAGTTCCTTACGCTGCTCGTCGCGCAGATGCGCCACCAGGATCCGCTCTCGCCGATGAAGGGTGAGGAGCTGGCCGTGCAGCTCGCCACGTTCTCGAGTGTCGAGCAGCTCATCAACCTCAACCAGACGATGTCTAACCAGGAGGGAATGCAGCTGGCGATCATCGAAGCGCTCAACGGGAGTTCGGCGCTCTCGGCGATCGGCAAGAACGTGGTCGCGCTCGGCAACGGCGTGGTGATTCCCGAGGAAGGGGCGCCTGCGCCCTTGCAGTTCGTCGTCGGCGGCCAGGGCGGTGCCGCGACGCTCCGGCTCTTCGACTCGACCGGCTCGGAGGTCTACTCCCAGGAGCTGGGCTTCGCGGCCGCCGGCCGCCGGTCGATGGAGATCGGCGAGATGGTGGAGGACCTTCCCCCCGGCCACTACACCTACTCGGTGGAAGTCGTCGACGAGAAAGGCGATGCGGTCCCGGTCCAGACGTTCACGACCGGTCGCGTGGATGGTGTTCGTTACGGTGGTTCCGGCCCGGTGCTCACATCAGGCCAGTTCGAGATTCCGATCGGCGGGATCGTGGAGATCCTCGCCGCCAGCAACCCTTCACAGGAACAGGAGATACCCTCCGAATGATGCGCTCACTCTTCGCCGGTGTGTCCGGTCTGCGCAACCACCAGGTGCGGATGGACGTGATCGGCAACAACGTCGCGAACGTCAACACCGTCGCCTTCAAGGCGGGCCGCGTCACTTTCAAGGAAGGTTTCGCCCAGCTTCTCCAGGGCGCCAGCCGTCCCCCGGGTGATCACGGCGGCATCAACCCGATCCAGGTCGGGCTCGGCATGCAGATCGGATCGATCGACCAGATGTTCACCCAGGGCAACATCGAGACGACCGGCGTCAACACGGATCTCGCGATCCAGGGCGACTCGTTCTTCGTGGTCGCCAAGGGCAACCAGCACTTCTACACGCGATCGGGCAACTTCCAGCTCGACGCGGATGGCCGCCTCGTCAGCCCGACCAACGGGTTCGTCGTGCAGGGTCGCATGGCGTCCGACGGAGTCCTCCAGGATGGCATCACCGACATCCGGCTCCCGTTCGGGCAGAAGACCCCGGCGCGCGCCACGTCTGAGGTCGCACTCGCTGGCAACCTCGACGCCTCGGCGACTCCGCTCGTCATCGACGCCTCGTCGGATCCGCCGACGGTCGCCGATGCCAGCTTCGATCCGCTCGACCCGGCGAACGCCGCGATCCTCGCTGACCCCGCGAACCGCAAGTCGATCGTGCAGACCTCGATCACCGCGTACGACTCGCTCGGCGCCAAGCACGAGATGAAGATCGTCCTGTGGAAGATCGCCGAGAACGAATGGGCGTGGAATGTCGACGACCGTGACCTCGATACGGGCGGCGCGGGCGTGACGATCGAGGGTGACCAGACCTTCACGTTCGGCGAGAACGGCTTCATCGACGGGACCCCGATGCCGACGATCCGCTTCACACCGAGCGGCGCGGAAGAGGTGTCGATCTCGATGATGCCCGGCAGCGGCACGACCGGCCTCTCGCACTTCGCCGCCAGCTCGACCGCGGTTCTGCGCGATCAGGACGGTTACACGATGGGTACGCTCCAGGGATTCTCCATCGATCGGACCGGCACCATTACCGGCGCTTTCACCAACGGGATCAACGTGACGCTCGGTCAGATCGTGCTCGCCGACTTCAACAACCCCGGCGGCCTGCTTCGGGTCGGCGACAACATGTACGGGGTCTCGGGCAACTCGGGCGGGGCTGTGCTCGGGTTCGCGCTCGAGGGGAGCCAGTCGTTCATCTCCAGCGGCGCGCTCGAGATGTCGAACGTCGACCTGGCGCAGGAGTTCACGAACATGATCATCTCGCAGCGTGGCTTCCAGGCGAACAGCCGGGTGATCACGAACAGCGACGAGATGCTGCAGGAAGTGGTGAACCTCAAGCGGTAGCATGTACCCCTCAAGGGGCGTTCACGGTTAGACGATTGCGCCCGCGGGCAAGGAGCCGGGTCCGATGATATTCGGACCCGGCTTTCATATCTGGAGTCCACAAGCTGTCAACGCCTATCTTCCCAGCTTCAATCCAACGAGAATCGGAACGGTGGTGACGGGCACCGCTTCTATGGACCCGAAGTCCGTGAGCACCACGTCCAGGGCGACCTCCGCCGTCAGTCCCGCTACTCCCCATGATCTGTCGGCGAAGAGGCCGAGGCGAAATCCCATCACCGTACCCGGACCATCGGCGCCCTCCATCGTCGGCCAATGTACAGAACCTCCGATCAGCCCGCGAAGCGCCCACGCGTCGGATTGCCGGATGGAAGGCAAGTAGTTCACGGAAACGATGGTATCCCGCCAGTCCCCTTCATCCCCGGTCGATTGCGTCTCCCCACGCCAGCCGGCAACGAACACGCGGGCAATGTCCGCCCGTCCGCGTCCACCGGGTGTATACAAGGAGCCGCGGACATGAAAGCCCGCGTCTCGATATTCGCCGAATGAACTAAGGGGGAACGCCGGCCCCGCGCTGAGGCCGACGTGCTGCGCCTCCAGGGTGCACGGCAGGAGAATCGCCAAAGCGATCAAGATCACTGGGGAGCCGAAACGCTTTGTCACTGATGCCTTCTCCGGTGGATGCGTTTGAGCGATCGCGGCTGAGCGGGTCGCGAGGGAATGTCACACCCAAGGTCTGGCCCGGTGGGGCAGGCTTCACTGTGTTGTACAGATTGGTGCCCCCGTTGCTCCAATAGTATGAGAACGGTCCATCCCCGACCGCTCCTCCAGCGAGTTCGATAGAGGTATCGTTCATATGGTGTCACCGCCCGCGCGCTGCCGGGACGGCACCACGCGGCGAATCCCGGTCCGATTCCCGTCGCGACCGGCAGCCTATTCCGAGCGAGCTGATTCCCGGGTCGCCCGGCAGAAACCGCCGGTCGGCTCCCGGCATGACCTTCCGGGTAGGCACCTTTCCAGCACGCCCGTCGAACCCGACCGCCGCGCGCAAACAATGCGCGTAAGACCAATATCCACAACAAAATACACGCTGTTGCCGAATGGTCGCGGGCGTATGGTATGCCGCCTGCCCATACAGCGCCTCGCCGACCCGCGCGTTCGCGGTGATCGGGGACGCCCAACCAGATACGGAACAATGTCCGAACAGGAAGCGATCCAGGAGGGATCCGGCGCGCCGAAGAAGCGGTCGGCGATGCTCGTTGTGCTGCTGCTCGTATGCGGGCTCGCGGGCGGTGGCGTCGGTGGATTCGTCGCCGCGCCGATGCTGTTTGGCGGCACTGCCTCGGCCGCCGCGGACGGTGAGGCGCCGCCCCCACGCCCCAGAAGCGGCGGTCACGGGCGCTCTTCCGGCGGACCGGTCATCCACCTCGTCGAGAACGTCGTGCTCAATCCGAGCGGAACCGCGGGCACCCGATTCCTCATGGTGACCGCGGCGTTCGAACTGACGAGCCAGGATGCGTCCGACGAGATGCGGGGCAGGGATCCCGAGATCCGCGACATGATCAATCGCAACCTGGGCGGTCGTACGGTGGAAGAGCTGACCGATCTGGGCCGCCGCGAGGAGATCCGCGACGACCTGCGCGATACGCTCAACGAAATGCTCCACTACGGCACCGTCGAGAAGGTCTACCTTCCACAGTTCGTCATCCAGTAACGTGTCATCGGAAACTCTTTCGCAGAGCGAAATCGACCTCATGCTCGGCGGTTCCGGGGGCACGGGCTCCCGGATCGGCGACCGCAAGGCCGAGCCGCAGGAAGTCCAGGTCTACGACTTCCGCCGCCCCCACCGCGTCTCCAAGGAACGTCTGCGGACGCTCGAGGCGATGTACGGTCGGGTCGCCAAGTCGCTGGAGGGCTGGTTGATGGGACGGGTCCGCGGGCATATCGAGCTGACGCTGCAGAGCGTGGAGCAGTTCAGCTTCGGTGAGTTTGTGCTCTCCCTCTCGACACCGTGCTGCTCCTACATCTTCGACGTCCGGGATTCGGGCGGACAGTCCGGCGTGATCGACTTCGGGCAGGAGTTCGCGTACTTCCTCGTCGACCGGTTCTTCGGCGGGGCGGGCGAACACGCGACGCCCGACCGGATGCTGACGCCGATCGAGCGGATGGCCGTCCGCACCGTCGCGGAACGCGTCTCGGCGCTCGTTTGCGAGAGCTGGCAGGACCACACGGAGATGGAGCTCGGTCTCTCGGGATGGGAGTCGATTCCCGAGATCCTGCAGGCGGCCAACCGCGACGAGCCGGTGCTCGTGGCGAACATCGATGTCGTCGCTCCCGGTGTGCGCAGCCTGGTGATGATCTGTCTCCCATTCGCCGTGCTCGAGCGGTTCTTCGTCAGCACTGGCGGCCGCAGGGTGAATTCGGTCATCGGATCGGAGCGCGAGCGCGAGCAGAACCGGGAGCTCACCGAGGTCTCTCTTCGCACGACCGGGGTTGAGATCGCCACGCGACTCCCGGAGTTCCGACTTCCGATTCGCGACCTGGCGAATGTGCGGGTTGGCGGTGTCATCAGCACCAACATCCCCGCGAACTCCCGCGTGGAGGTTCTCGTCAGTGGGCAGCTCAGGTTCTTCGGCGCACCGGGCCGCATCGGCCGGAAGCTCGCCGTGCGACTTGCCGAACCCGTGCCGCGCCCCGCCGACGAGGCCCGGGGCAATCCTTCGTAACTATCATCGCAGATCATGGATACCACGCCCGAACAGACTGTGGATGCGCCCGCGACCGCGGATTTCGCCGAGCTTCCGGCCGCCGAACGTTCCCACGCGGAAGTGCCGCTCTCGATGCTCATGGATCTCACGCTGCCCGTGTCGATCGAACTGGGCAGAACGACGATGACCGTGCAGGATATCCTCCGCCTCGGCCGCGGCTCGGTCATCGAGCTGGAGCGGCTCGCCGGTGAGCCGATCGACATCTACGTCGGCGACCGGCGCTTCGCGCAGGGTGAGGTCGTCGTGGTGGGAGAGGTGTTCGGCGTCCGCATCACGCGCATCATCAACCCCGCCGCGATCCCCGAGGCTGCGTGAGCCTGCTGTCGTACTTCACGATCGTCGGCGCGCTGGGTCTCGTCCTGATCCTGGTCGGGTTCGCGATGGCCGCGATCCGCCGTTTCACCGGCCTGACGCGCGGCTCGCGAGCGCGGCTCCCGATGGAGATCGTTCAACGGCTGCCACTCGGGCCGAAGCAGGGGATCGCCGTGGTTCGCATCGGCCAGCGTGTGGTCGCGGTCTCCGTCGGTGAGGGCGGGATCCGGCCGGTGATGGAGGTGGCGGAGGATGACCGGCTCGCGGTGCTGGCGTCCGCGCCAGCTGGTGCGGCGGTCGGTGAGGCTCCGGCCGAGTTGGTTGCGGCGGAAGTGGGCGGTACCGGCGGAAGGAGTGAGCTGGAGGATCGCTGGGCGCTCGGCGCGCCGGGTGGGCGCGGGCGTTTCGCGCTCCCGAGGCGGCGCGACTTCGGCGCCGCGCTCCGAACCGCGCTTCGCTCCTACATGACGATCGCCATGGTCCTCGCCGCGGGCGCCGTCCTGGCCGACGCCGTCGCGGCCGCCCCGGTGATCGCCCAGGCCCAGGTCGGCGGCGCGGGCGCACTCCCCGGAATCGCACAGCCCGGCGCGAACCCCGAGGCCGCGGCCCAGGCGGACTCGATCATCGCCCGACTCGCTCCCGAGATCGACCTGCGCCTCGGCAACTCCGAGGAAGGCGGCCTTCGACTCAGCGGTACCGTCGGCGTCGTCGTGATGATGGGCCTCCTCACGCTGCTGCCGACGCTACTCCTGATGATGACGTCCTTCACCCGGATCCTCGTCGTCCTCCACTTTCTGCGCCAGGCGCTCGGCACCCAGAGCGCGCCGCCCGCTCACCTGATGGCCGCGCTCGCGCTCCTCCTTACCGGCTTCGTGATGGCGCCGACACTCTCGCAGGTCAACTCCACCGCACTGCAGCCGTGGATGGACGGAGAGATCGAACAGGCAGAGATGTTCTCTGTCGGTTCGCAGCCGTTCCGCGAGTTCATGCTCGCCCAGACCCGTGACCGCGACCTCTCCACCTTCATGGAGATGCGCGACGACGACACCGTGGCCACCACCGACGACATCCCCCTCGTCGTCGTCGTCTCCGCATTCGTTACGAGCGAGCTGCGAACGGCGTTCCAGATCGGCTTCGCCCTCTTCCTTCCCTTCATCGTCATCGACGTCGTAGTCGCCGCCGTGCTCATGAGCATGGGCATGTTCATGCTGCCACCCGCGATGATCTCGCTGCCCTTCAAGCTGCTGCTGTTCGTGCTGGTGGACGGATGGTCACTGATCGTGCAGGGGCTGGTCACGAGCTTCAGGTAGGACAATGGACAGCGAACTCCCGAGAACCCTACAGCGGCGACTCAACCCACGGAAATGGCGAGAGTGGTGCCGCCGCCGGCTCGACCCGCGCGATCAGCTCGAAGTCCGCCAGGTTGTGCGTGATGATCCTGTGCCCGGACTCCCGCATACTCGCCGCGAGAAGGCAGTCGTTGAAGAAGCTCGGCTTCACCGCCCCGGGGGCGATCCAGCCGTGTTGCGCGAGGCGGGCCAGGATCTGGCTCGCGCGGCGCCACGCACCGTAGCCCGGCACGAGTACCCGGCTCACCCGCTCCGCCGGCGCGACCCAGCGGCGGTGCCATCGCCGCCACGCAACCTCGTCACGCGAGCCCACCAGCAGCTCCGCGACCACCACCGCGTGCTGATGGATGCGTGGCGCCAGACGGCGCTGCCATTCCGCCAGCTCCGCCCGCGCCTCCGCATTCCGCATCGCGTGGATGTAGATGTTCGTATCCAGCACGAACCCCCGCATCAAACACCCCGGCCGTGACCGGACGGCAACTCCTCGCCGATCCCCAGAATGTCGATGTACTCCTCATCCGCCATCTCTTCCGTTCCGACCGCCAGCGCCTCGCCGTAGATCAGCAGATCCAGCGCCGCGTCCAGCGCCTCGGTCTCGGTCCCGACCCCCAGAATCTTCTTCGCCATGTTTATCTTTGACTGGTAGAGGTAATGGTTCTTGCGCACGGGCTTCTCATCCTCGACGCCCTCAACATACCCGTGCGACGCTTCGCCCCCCTTGTCTGAGTCAGTCAATTTCTGCCGCCGCGACTTATCCATTTTCTATCCCCCTCCTTGTGTACGTATACTATATAACCAGTATACGTACACCATCACCTCTTCACAAGCCCCCGGAATCCCCCCGCCAGCGCTTCACCAGGAACGCCAGTACCACACATTCACGAGCCCACACTCCTGTTCCGGGTACAGGCGCGGCTCCCTCGTGTACCGGATCAGGTCGGGCTCCGGCGGTACGTCCGAAACGGTATTGTAGATCTCGATCGCGGCGATGCGGCTGAGGCGG
>CAZUVK010000036.1:0-9131 GCA_964623785.1 uncultured Gemmatimonas sp.
CCCCGAAGTACGGATCCTTCGGCTGCGCCTCAGGATGACATTTTGGGGCTCAGGTCAGGATATGGCATTGGAGGGCTCAGGCGCGGATGGTCAGGAGGCGCGCACCCACCCCGCGCACCGCAGCACCGGAAGCCGGGGATACTTCGCGAACCGCGGATCCGTCGCGGAAAGCTCGCACAGCAGGAACACCGACCCGCGCCGGTTCTCGATGCGGCGGACGTGGGTGCAGGTCTCGCAGAGTCCAACGACCGGCGCGCCCCCGGAGGTCCCAGGGCCGTCAGCCATCTCCCGACCCCGAGGCCGACCCCGCCCCCCCACGCCGCGCGGGGTTCACCTTCAGCACCATCCCGCCCCGCTCCATCGACTGACGCAGCTCCAGCTTCTCCGCGAGCAGGGCCGCCTGGCGCTCGTGGTCACCGCCCGCCCCCGCGATTTCCCGCTCGATCTCTCCCAGCCGCGCGATCTGGCGGTTCCTCGACTCGATATCGCGCAGGTTCTCCGCGAGGAACCGGTCCGCGTGCGTCATGTTCTCGCCTTCCGGGTCACCGAGCAGCTCCTGCGCTCGATCCGCCACCGGTGCGCTGAGCGCCTGGAGCCAGCCGACGCCGTCACGCGCGGCGCCCTCCGCGTGCAGGTGGAGCAGCTCCGTGTAGATCTCGCGGTAGACCGGATCCCGGAAGTCCTCGGGACCCAGGCGTTCCGCGACCTTCTCGATCCACTGGACGTCCCGCAGGAGGAGCAGGATGAGGTTACGCTCCGGCCCGAGCCGCGGCGGTGGCGCCGCGACCTCCGCGCGCGCACCGCCGGACGGCCCCCGTGCGCCAGCACCCCCTCCGCGCGCCGCGCCGGCCGCCGCCTGGACCGGCCCCCTCGCCCCATCCCCCGTCGCCGCCTCGCGCTCGATGACCTCGACCGGCACCCCCGTCCGCTCGGCGATCCGCGCCACGTACAGCCCGCGCAGCACCTCGTCCGCCGCGGCGCGGACCGTGGGCAACAGCGCATCCACCGCGCGCCGCTTCCCCGCGATCGACGAAAAGTAGTCGCGCAGCTCGAGGATCTGGATCTTCCGCTCGAGCAGGTCCACCGCGTCGTGCAGGTATCCCCGCAACGCGGCAGCGCCCCCACGGCGCACGAGCGTGTCCGGGTCCTCGCCGGGCGGCATGGTGGCCACGAGCACCTCCACGCCCGTCCGCAGCAGCTCGTCGCCTGTCCGGAAGGTGGCCTTCAGCCCCGCCTGGTCGCTGTCGTAGAGGAGGATCACCCGCGCCGCGTACCGCGCGAGCAGCTCGGCCTGCGCCTGCGTCATCGCCGTCCCGAGCGGCGCGACCGCGTTCTCGATCCCGTGCGCGGCGAGCGAGACGTAGTCCACGTAACCCTCCACCACCAGCGCGACCCGCTCCTTGTCCCGCCGGATCGCGCCTCGGCTCCAGTTCAGGCCGTAGAGGATCTCGCCCTTGTGGTAGATCGGGCTCTCCGGCGAGTTCAGGTATTTGGGGATGTGCTCCTCGGTCGGCCCGATCACCCGCCCGCCGAACCCGACCACGCGGCCGGAGATCGAGAGGATCGGGAAGATGACCCTCCCGCGAAACGCGTCGTACCGGTCTCGCCCCTCGCGGTTGGGTTCCTTGAGGAGGCCGAGCTGGACGAGGGTCTCGGGTTTGATCCCGTGGGTTCGGGCGGCGTCGGCGAAGGCGGACCAGCTCTCGGGCGCCCAGCCGATCCCGAACCGCTCCCGCACCTCCGGCGTGAGCCCCCGGCCGTCGAGGTACTCGCGCGCTTCCCGCCCCACTTCCGGGTCCAGCAGCCGGTCCCGAAACCACTCGCTCGCGAACGCGTTCACCTCGTACAGCTCGGCGTACGGCTCCTCCTCGGGCGCCCGCCGCTCGTATTCGGGGATCTCGACGCCGACCCGCGCGGCCACCCAGCGTATGGCCTCCACGTAGTTCATCCCCAGGTGCTTCATCGGGAACGAGAATACGTCGCCGCTCTCTCCGCAGGTGAAGCACTTGAAGAGGTTGCGGGCGGGGTCCACGGAGAAGTTCGGGCCATCGCCGCCGTGGAGCGGGCAGGGGCCGCGGAAGGTCCTCCCCGAACGCTTGAGCCGGGTGTGCTCGGAGACGATCTCGACGAGATCGGCGCGGGCGCGCACCTCCTCGATCAGCGCGTCGGGGATCGACACGTCAGGCCCTGAACTCGACGACGGTCGCGCCGGTACCGCCCTCGAAACGTTCACCGGGCCGGAACGAAGCGATGCGCGGGTCGGCGCGGAGCAGCGCGTCGACCTCGTCACGGAGCGCTCCCGTCCCCTTCCCGTGGATGATGCGGAAGGACGGAAGGCCGGCCATGATCGCGGTGTCGAGGGCGCGCCCGAGCAGGAGCTCGATCTCCCCGGCCCGCATGCCGCGGAGATCGATCTCCGGGCGCGCGTCGAGGTCCGCGTCGATCCGGCCGCCGGCGGCGCGGCGGGCCCGTGCCGCGGTGTCCGGTGTCTGGTCGCCGGGCGGGAGCATCGTCACGTCATCGATGGAGAGCTGGAGCCGGACGCCGCCCGCGTCCACGAGCGCCCTGTCCTCACGCAGCTCCAGCAGTGTGCCGGTCCGCCCCAGCGATTCGACGCGGACCCGCGCCCCGATCCGGAGCGATTCCGTGCTCCGTCGAGGCGCCTTCGTCGCAGTGGCGGTCGCGGGCGTCTTCTCCCGCTGGCGGCGCGCGGCCTCCTCGACGCGACGGCGGGCGGAACGCGCGGCCTCCTCCAGCTCGGACTCGCTCGCCGCCTCACGCAGGACCCGGATCGCCTCCTCCACCTCCGCCCGCGACTGAAGCAGAAGGTCGCGCGCCTGCTGACGCGCCCGCCGTTCCGCGTCCTTCTCCTTGCGCGCGAGGTCCTTCTGCCTGAAGTCGAGCTCCTCGCGGAGCGCGCGGTTCGACTCCAGCTCCCGCGCGAGATCCGCCTCCAGCGCGCTCACCCGCTGCTCCTTGGCCTCCAGCTCGAGCAGCAGCCGGCCGATGTCCCGCTCGCCGGCGGGCAGCGCCTCTTCCGCGCGGTCCAGGACCCCCTCTGGAAGGCCGAGCCGCCGCGCGATCGCCAGCCCGTGCGAGCGGCCGGGAATCCCCTTCTGCAGCAGGTACGTCGGCAGGAGCCGCTCGGCGTCGAACCGCAGCGAGGCGTTCACGACCCGCGAGTCCTCGGCGGCGAGCAGCTTGAGCGCGCCCAGGTGCGTCGTCACGAGGGAGAAGCACCCCCGACCCGTCAACTCGCGGATGATCGACAGCGCCAGTGCGGCGCCCTCAACGGGGTCCGTCCCGCTCCCGATCTCGTCGATCAGCACCAGCGAGCCGGAATCCGCGCCCTCCAGCGTCTCCTTCAGGTTCTTGAGATGCGCGGAGAAGGTGGATAGCGACGCCTCGATCGACTGCTCGTCGCCGATGTCGGCGAAGAGGTCGGCGAACACGGGGAGCTTGGTGCCCGGCCCGACCGGCGGGACCACGCCGCTCTGGGCGAGCAGGGTGATCAGGCCGATCGCCTTCAGCAGCACCGTCTTCCCGCCCGTATTGGGACCCGAGATCACCAGCGTGCGCTCACCGTCCTCCATCCGCAGATCGAACGGGACGACGGCTTCGCCCTTCGCCAGCAGCACGGGATGCCGGCCCTGGACGATCTCGACGCCGCGGCCGGTCGGCAGGATCTCGGGTACGTGGCCGTCGACCGAAAGCGCGTACCGCGCGCGGGCGTGGACGGTGTCGAGGCGGGTGAGCGCGTCGAGCGATCCGGCCAGCGCGTCGGCGTGGGGGCGAAGCCTCGACGTCAGCTCCAGGAGGATTCGCTGCACCTCCCGCCCCTCCTCGCCCTCCAGCTCGCGCAGGCGGTTCATCATCTCGATCGCGGCGGGCGGCTCCACGAAGAGCGTCGCGCCCGTCTGCGACTCGCCGTGGATGATCCCGCCGACCTCCCCCCTGCCCTCGCGCCGGACGGGGATGACGTACCGGCCGTCGCGGACGCTCACGGACCCATCAGGCACCTGGTGGTGCGCGGGGAGCGACGCGGCGTACTCGGTGAGCCGCGCGACGATGCGGGCGCGCGCGCCGTGCATCTCCCGGCGGATGCGCGAGAGCGCGGGTGACGCGTTGTCGCGAACCGTCCCGTCTTCCGCGATGGCGCGATCGATCGATTCCGCGACGCCCGGCAGGTCGGCGATCCGCTCGGCGATGGCGGCCAGGCGCGGCAGGTCGTCGGCGAGGGGGATGATAAGCCGGCGCGTGGCGCGCGCCGCGGCGACGAGGCCCGCGGCGAGACGCAGCGTCGGGCCGTCCCAGGCGTAGCCCTCGAGCGGCAGGCGGCCGAGGGGCGCGCGGATGTCCGGGAACCAGGGCATGCTCCACCCCGAGTCCCGGCTCGTCAGCGCGATGCCTTCCGCGACCGCGCCGAGCTCTCCCGCGATCCGGGTGGGGTCGAGGAGCGGCTCGAGCCGGCGGATGGCGTCGGCCCCCAGTTCGGACGCCGCATGCCGCGCGACCAGATCCAGCGAGTCGGCGAACTCCAGGACCTCGCGGGCGTGACCGTTCATCGGCGCGCTCCACGCGGCGCGCCGGCGCCCCCGGGCCGACCGGCTCCCGGGTCGCGCGCGCAACCGCTGGCTGGCCACGGACTTGCACATCTGGAGGCGAAACGACTCACTGATCCGGAGGGGTTATGAAGACGCTGCAATGGATGCTCGCGGGTGTCGCGGTCGGGGTCATCGTCGTCGCGATTCGCGAACTCCGGTACCGGTCGCTCGAATCGGCCGCTCCCGAGTCGATGGCCGATGTGCCCGAGCCCGTCCTCGGCTACGACGGGATGGACCAGGAAACGATCCTCGAATGGCTGCCGGAGGCGGATCTCGACCCGGAGCAGCTGGAAGACATCGGCCGATACGAGGAGGCGACCCGCGCGCGTGAGCCCGTCCTGGCGCTGATCGACGACCTGCTCGACTGACGAGCCGTCAGTAGAGTTCGAGTCGTCCGCCCGGTGCCGCGAGTCAGGACGACGCCAACTCCTCGCGCACGATCCGGTTCAGCTCCTTGCCCTCGAACTGACCTCGGACGCGCGGGATCACCACCTTCATCACGGCGCCGAGGTCAGCAGCGCCCGCGTTCACCGCCTCGCGAACCATCTGGCGCACCTCCTCCTCGCCCAGCTGCGGCGGAAGGTATGCCTTCAGCAACTCGGCCTCCTGATCCTCCTTTTCGGCCAGTTCCTCGCGCCCGCCCGCCCGCATCTGCTCGGCGGCCTCCCGGCGGCGCTTGATCGCCGTGGTCAGCAGCGCGCGCACGTCGTCGTCCGACACCTCGGATCCCAACTCGATCTCGCGGTTCCGGATCTCCGAGAGGAACGTGCTCAGGACCGTGGTGCGAAGTTTGGCCCGCTCCTTCCGCGCGGTGTTCAGGTCGTTGCGGATGCTGGACTTGAGAGGCTCCGACATGCTCGCTTTCGGGTGTGGGAGGGGAAATCCGGCGCAAGCGTTCAATCTACCGCGTCCGGCGGGGGGGCTCAAGCGATGGCGGGTTCCCACCGCGTCGAGGCCTGGGAGGTGGCAAGGCGGCCTCCGGCCGCGGGAACGCTTCGATGACCTGGTAGTCGCTGGAGGCGAACGGACCGCCCGGGTCTCATTGAACATAGCGAGAGCCCGAGCGATTCGAACCGATGTTCACATCCGGAACGAATCCGGTCTTGACTTACGTCCCGTCACACCCCAATCTACCGTCATTGAGAATGGTTCTCATTCACTGTGCGAACCACGCCTGAGGGCGGGGTGGCGCATCGAAAGCTCCTTCCTGGGGGAAGTTGAAATGAAGCGACCGGGAAGACCTCTGGTGACGGGGGTCATGTTCCAAACGGCGTGCGCGTCCCTGGCTTTCTGGCTCCTGTCGGCCCAGCAGTTGTCGGGTCAGGGAGCCCCGGGTGGCGCGGCACCATCGGCCGGGGAGAGCGAGACGGAAGTGGTCGAGTTGAACCCCGTTCTGGTCATCGGCACGCGCGAAGCCGCGCGGCTTGCGACGGGATCCGCGTACGTGATCGAGCCCGCGGATCTGAAGCTGTTCGAGTTCTCCAACATCCACAGCATCGTGCGGACGGTACCCGGGGTCTACGTCCGTGAGGAGGACGGGCTCGGAACCTTCCCCCGGATCGGCATCCGCGCGTCATCCTCGGGGCGCAGCGATCGCATCTCGATCATGGAGGACGGGATTCCGGCCGCGATGGCGCCGTACGCCAACACGTCGGCCTACTACTTCCCGGCCGCGGCCCGGATGAGCGGGGTCGAGATACTGAAGGGACCGGAGGTTCTTCGTTACGGCCCACAGACCACGTCGGGCGCGATCAACCTCATTTCGACGCCGATCCCGAACGAGTTCGAGGGGTTCGTCAACGTGGAGATGGGTGACTGGGGAAGTCGCAGAATCCACACGTGGGCCGGCGGAGAGTTCGGGCAGTTCGGAGTCCTGGCCGAGACCTTCCAGAATTCCACGGATGGCTTCCACCAGATCGATCGGTCGAGTCGGACGGCCGGCAACGACATCGCGGACTACATGCTGAAGCTGCGGTGGGCGAGCCCGGCGGATGCGGGGATCCGGCAGCGACTGGACCTGAAGCTCTTCAACGGCGACGAGTACGCGGACGTCTCGTACCTCGGCCTGACCGACGCGGACTTCCGCGCGAACCCCGATCGCCGCTACGGCCTCAGTGAGCTCGAGCGAATGAACCGCGGTCGCGAGTCGGTAAGCCTGCAGCACCAGATCACGCTGGCATCGCGGCTCACGTTCGTCACCACGGCGTACCACGCGGATACGTACCGCAACTATACGCGGCTCAACCAGGTCAACGGGATCGGCATTGGCGCCACGGGCATCACGGCGCGAATCAACAACAACGACGCCGACGCCGCGCTGCTCCAGGGAATCCTTGATGGAACCGCGGCCACGACGCACGCGAATGGTGTGCGCTACGCGAACAACTTCCAGACGTTCATCGCGCGGGGCCTGCAGATCGAGGGGCGTGCGACGCTGGCGACCGGCGGGATCGACCACGAGCTGATCGCGGGCGTTCGGCGGCACGAGGACACCGCGCGGAACACGGCCGTCCGGAACAATCTGGTCTACGATCAGGTCAACGGTGGGCTCGCCTTCCGCACGGAATCGACGGCGACGCCGAACGAGGGCTTCGCGAACGCAACCTCCTTCTGGCTCGCCGATCGGATCCGCCTCGGGGGGCTGACGCTGTTCCCTCTGCTCCGACATGAGAGCATCGAGAGCCGGGCCGACGTCGCGGAGCCGACGAGTGCGCGCAACTCTCTCACGAAGACGACCTTCGGGGTGGGAGCGAACTACCAGCTCAACGCACAGTGGGCGATCCTGCTCGGCGCGCACCAGGGATTCGCGCCTCCGGGCCACAACGCGATCCAGGGAAGCAAGGGAGAGGAAAGCACGAACTACGAGGGTGGCGCCCGTCTCCGTACCGGACGGCTCGACCTCGACGTCGTCGGCTTCTATACCGACTACAGCAACTCGCTGCGCAACTGCCTCGTCGCCAACCCGTGCGCCAACGGGAACATCGACGGCACCCAGCAGGAAGGCGCCAAGACGGTGTACGGACTCGAGACGGGACTTTCCACCGAGGTCTTCACCAGCACCGCGGTCTCCGTGCCGCTGAGCCTCTCGTACACGTACACCGGCGGCGAGTACACGCGCGCCGCGGATGCCGCGTCCGGCGTTCGCGAGGGTGACGTTCTCGACTACACGCCGAAGCACGTGGGAACCCTCACCCTCGGCCTCACGCACGACTCGGGGGTGGACTTCGCCACCGCGCTCAGCTACCTGGGTGGTACCTGCACGACCACGACCTGCGGGCGGAGCGACGTGGATAGTCGGTTCCTCGAGACCGAGGCCCTCTTCACGGTGGACCTCTCCGCGTCATACGACATCACGTCGTCCGTCGGCGTCTATGGGCGGCTCGAGAACCTGCTTGACCAGCGCAGGATCACGCACCGCGGGGCGGACGGCGCGCGGGGCAATCCTGGTCGTCACCTCGGCGCGGGGCTGCGGTTGAGCTTCTAGGCGGGCGTTCCGCCCCTGTCATCCCGAGCGAAACGAGGGATCCGTACTTCCGGCGCGAACGGCCAGGAAAGTACAGATCCCTCGTTTCACTCGGGATGACGGGTGGCGCTCTTCGCGCTCTTCGCGTTCTTCGCGGTGAACCTCCCCACCATCCACGCAGGACTCCGCCCTACTCCCCCGGTATCACGTGCGCGCACCCCGGCCGGGACCCCACGAACACGCGGTCGCCCGCGGCGACCTTCACATCCGGGCCAGTGTCGATGGTGAGGGTATGGCCAGCGTCGGCCGCGCCGTTCTCGAGGCTGACGACGATCCGCCGGAGCCGGCCTGCGGCGCGCACGCTCTGCACGATGGCGGGGCGGCCGGCCCCGTCGTCGGAAACGAAGAGCAGGTCTTCCGGCCGGAGGCAGAGCCGGACCGCACTCCGGCCAAGCTGCGCACCGGGGCAGTCCAGCACGCCGAGCGGTGTCTCGAATCCGCCCGCGCAGGCCCGGCCCGCGAGCACGTTCGTCTCGCCGAAGAACCGCGCGATGTATTCGTCGTTGGGACGCCGGTAGATCGTATGCGGATCGCCCTCCTGCAGGACGCGTCCGTGGCGCATCACCGCGGCGCGATCGGCGACGAGCAGCACGTCTTCCGCGTCGTGCACCACCAGGATCGCGGTCGTCCCCGTCTTGCGCAGGATGTCGCGGACCTCGTCCCGGAGTGACCGTTTGAGCGCCGTGTCGAGGTTGCTGAACGGCTCGTCCAGGAGCAGGAGCGCCGGTTGCGGAGCGAGCGCGCGGGCGAGCGCGACCCGCTGCTGCTGTCCGCCGGAAAGCTGGTGCGGGTAGCGGTCGCCGAGCCCCGCGAGCCCCACCACCTCGAGCATCTCGCGGGCCCGCTCCGCCCGCGCCGCGCGCCCCCGGCCGATCAGACCGAACGTGATGTTCTCCGCGGACGTCATGTGGGGGAAGAGCGCGAAGTCCTGGAAGACCATGCCGACCCCGCGGCGTTCGGGCTCGACCCAGCCGGAGCCCCCCGCGACCTCCCGTCCCACGATG
>CAZUVK010000036.1:9141-21396 GCA_964623785.1 uncultured Gemmatimonas sp.
GTACAGGCCGCGCTGCTCTGGCATGTAGCCGAAGCGGTTGAGGGTGGCCGGTCCGATCTCGGAGCCCTGCCAGCGGATCGTGCCGGAGTCCGGCGTCTCGAGGCCCGCGATGAGGCGCAGGAGCGTGGTCTTGCCGCAACCGCTCTCACCGACCACGGCCATGATCTCCCCCGCCTCGACGGCGAGGTCCACGTCGGCGACGGCGGGCGCCGCGCCACGGGAATAGCGCTTCGTCAGTTTCTCGATGGCCAGGACGTGCGCCGGGTCGGGAGCCGACCGGCCGTTCGTCGTGATCACGTGACCGCCTCCCCTTCGAACGCCACGTGCAGGATCAGCACGACGATGGAGGCCGTGACGATCACCAGGAGGGCCGCCGGCGCCGATTGCGAGACCTGCTCGTCCGACGCGAGCTGAAAGGCCCGCGTCGCGAGTGTGTTGAAGTTGAACGGTCGCAGGATCAACGTCAGGGGTAGCTCCTTCAGCACGTCGATGAACACGAGCAGTCCGGCGGCGAGAAGCGCCCTCCGCAGTAGGGGGAGTTCGACGCGCCAGAGTGTGCGGGTCGGGGATGCGCCGAGCACCCGCGACGCCGCCGTCATACTCTCGCCCACCCGCGCGAACCCGGCCTCGACGGAAAGATAGCCAACCGCCATGAAACGGACCACGTAGCCGAACGTCAGCGCGGCCACGCTTCCGGTAATGAGGACGGGCCCGATGCCCTCGACGAACCGGGAGAGCCCGAGCACGGTGACCAGAACGCCGACCGCGATCACGGCGCCGGGGATCGAGTAGCCGAGCAGTGCCAGCTTCCCCGCCGACCGGGTCAGCGGACCACCGTCGAGACGCGCCGCGTACGCCAGCACGACGGCAATCCCCACGCAGAGCAGCGAGGCTCCGGCCGCGAGCAGGAAGCTGTTCGCCGCCAGCTCGAGGAACGCCGGCTGCGTGAAGACGGAGAGGTGCCGGGTCGACCAGATCGTGAGTTGCGCGACGGGCAGGACGAAGCCAAAAAGGAGCGGCAACGCGCAGAACGTGATCGCCCCGGCGGCCCCGACGCCACTCAGCCGGTAGCGCGAGACCTCTCTCGCCGCCGCACTCTCGGAGTACTTCGCCGAGCCGCGCTGCCATCGCTCCAGGCCGAGCGCCAGCAGCACGACGAGCATCAGGATCGCGGAGAGCCGGATCGCCGTATCGAGATCGCCGAGCGCGAACCAGGCGCGGAAGATCCCCGTCGTGAAGGTGGTGACCCCGTAGTAGGTGACGGCGCCGTAGTCGTTCAGGATCTCCATGAGGACGAGCGCGCCGCCCGCCGCGAGGGCAGGCCGCGCGAGCGGAACGCCAACCCTGAAGAAGACCGACCACGGCCCGCGTCCGAGCAGTCGCGCGGCCTCGAGCGCCCGGCTCGACCGATGCTCGAAGAACGAGCGCGCCAGCAGAAACACATACGGATAGAGAACCAGACCGAAGATCGCGGCCACAACCTCGATCCGCATGACGTTCCAGTAGATGAACGCGTCCCGCATCCCCGGCACGACCGCCCGCACGATCCGCTGCGCGGGCCCGGTGACGTCGAAGATCCCGGCGTAGGTATAGGCCGCCATGTACGCGGGGACCGCGAGCGGCAGGATCAGCGCCCAGCGGAAGAAGCCACGCAGGGGAAAGTCGCACATCGCCACGAGCCACGCGGTGCCCACGCCCAGCGAGAGCGCGAGGCCACCGGCGGCCAGCGCGAGCACGCCCGTGTGGGCGAGGTATTCAGGGAGCAGCGTGGTCGCGATGTGACTCCAGGAATCACCCGCCGGACGAAGCGCCCCCCGAACGATGACCAGCAGCGGAATCGACAGGACCGCGACCAGCGCCAGCGCGGTCGCGGTCCAGCCGGAGAACCCTCGAGACCTCGTGACCGCCAGCCACGAACGGCGGACGCCTATCTCCATCCCACCCGGTCAAAGATCCGCACCGCCTCGTCGCTCAACTCGCCGAGTCGGGTCAGGTCGAGCGTGTCCGCGCGGAAATCACCCCAGCCCTCGAGGGTCGAGGATCGCGACACGCCCGGCTTCACCGGATACTCCTGGACCTCCTCCGCGAACACGCCCTGCGCCTCATCGCTCGAAAGGAACTCGATCAGGCGGATCGCGTTCTCCGGGTTCGGCGAGGATCGGGTCACGCCCGCGCCGCTCACGTTGACGTGGGTCCCGGTCGTCCCCTGGTTCGGGAAGAACGCGCCGATCTGATCCGCGACGCGCCGTTCCTCGGGATCCGCCGAGTTCATCAGCTGCGCGAGGTAGTAGGTGTTCGTGATCGCTACGTCGCCCGCCCCGGCCGCGACGGCCTTGATCTGGTCCGTGTCCCCGCCGCTCGGCGCGCGCGCCATGTTCGCGTTCACCCCGGCCGCCCACTCCTCCGCCGCCTCCCCATCGCCGTTGGCGATGATCGCCGCCAGAAGCGACTGGTTGTACACGTTCGACGAAGAGCGGATCAGGACCCGCCCACGCCACTCCTCGCCGGCGAGCGCCTCGTACGTGGAGAGCGTCGCGGGGTTCACGCGATCCTTGTGGTACGCGATGATCCGCGCCCGCTGCGTCAACCCGTACCACTGCCCGTCGCGGTCGCGCAGATGGACCGGGATGTTCTCGTCGAGGACCGGCGAACTGATCGACCGCAGGAGGTTGCGCTCCTTCGCGCGATGGAGTCGCCCGGCATCCACCGTGATCAGGATGTCCGCCGGCGATGCCGCGCCTTCGTTCTCCAGTCGCGTGATCAGCTCATCCGCCGATGCGCTGACGACGTTGACCCGGATGCCCGTCAGCTCCGTGAACCGGTCGAACAACCGCTGGTCCGCGTCGTAATGACGGTGCGAATAGACGTTGACCTCACCCGGGGAATCAGCCGTCGCGGCCCCCTCCGAATCCGCGCCGCACGCCGCGAGCAGCACAACGGCCGCTGCCGCCGCCCACCGATATGCCCGGCCGACCTTCCCGCCAGATTCGCCGGCGGATGCCGGCAACGGGCGGAACGATGGATCACCTGAACGCCTGGTCACTTCGAACCCCCCGCTGATGGCGATTGTCGCGCCGGAGTCACCGGCAGTTGAGAACGATTCTCACATCTTGGTTCCGAACGGCGGGAAGGTCAAGACCCGGCGGCCGTGACCCGTTGTGGCGGCTCAGCGGCGGAGGTACTCCTGGAGGGCCTGTGCGTTGCTATGTTCGACGTCCTTCGCGGCGAAGACCAGCGTGGCGCGCCCCTTCCCGATCGCTTCCTTCAGCTTGCCGACCGCATCGGGATTGTCGTCCAGTTCCGCGAAGTAGCGGCGCTTGAACTCCGGCCAGCGTTCCGGCTTGTGACCATACCACTTCCGGAGTTTCGCGGACGGCGCGACTTCCTTCAACCAGAGATCGACGGCGGCTTCGTCCTTGCTGACTCCGCGCGGCCACAATCCATCGATGAGGATTCGTTTCCCGTCCGCCGGATCCGCGGGTTCGTAAGCCCGCTTGATATCGAGCTTCGTGGTCATCTGGCCGACTCGGTGGACCCTCGACCCGGATCCTGGTTGTCAAGCTCATCCTCGCGGAAGTTCACGGGCGGGGGCTCGCCGAGGTCCGTTCCGGCATCGCCGCGGCCAGCGGAAGAGGCGAATCCCTCCTCCAGCCACTGATCGCGGTCGGCGGCCGCGAGCGCGTCGTCGCGCAGCTTCTGCGAGTCGTCCGGCCGATCAGGATCCGTTTCGGCGCTCTGGCGACGGCGGCCCATTCCGCCCACTCGACCCTCCGCGTACGAAAAGGTGGCGCGGCGTGGCGGCTCGGTCCTCGTCCGGGGCGAGCCGGGATCGATCGCCAGGCGGTTGACGACAGTACGCACGCCGGGCACCGCGTTGGCGAGCGCGACGGCTCGTTTCGCCTCGGCATCGGAGAACACGGTGCCCAGCAGTTCGATGATGCCGGGGCTGATCGCGCCGACGTCCACGGCGCGGAGGCCGAGAAGCTCGTCGTTCAGGAAGGAATTCAGGACGATGTCCTCGAGCTCGTCGATCTCTTCGAGTTCACCGGCGAGCCGGTGGATGCGGCTCGGTCGCTGACGCCGGACCGGCCCCCGTGACCCGGGGACAACGGAGACCACGGGCATACGTCTCGCCAGCCCGAGCGCGACCAGGACTCCGAGTGCCAATCCGAGGATCGCGCCGACGGTGAATGTCGCGGCGCTGGACTCCATGAAGTCGCCGTCATGCCCGCGTTTCACGCTCATCACAACCTCGTTTCGCGAATCGGTTCCCGGCGGTGAATCATCGGCGCGGGGTGCAAATCGCGTTCCGGCCTTTACCCACCGCCGCCACTGTCGCGAGCCCGATCCCGGTCCTCGCGGGTCGCCTCGATCCGCTCGTTCTGGGTGTCCCGACGTTCGCGCTCGGCCTCCTGACGCTGGATCTCCTCTCGCTGCCGTTGGCGCTCCGCGGCCGCCTCGCGCGAGGCGTTGTCGCCGGTCGCGCCGGGCAACGGCAGGAGCACGCGCGGGATGGTGATCCCGCCCAGGTGCAGGCCTTCCGGCGACAGGCCCCAGCGGTTCCCGTTTGCGTCGGTCGTGGTCCAGTCGGTGGCGTCACGCTGGCGCGCGGCCGCGAGCCCCATGCTGTCGTTGACGGCGTCGATCCGGGCGCGGAACCCCTCCATGTAGCGTTCGTGGTCGGTACGCCGATCGAAGATGTAAGGGCTGGGCGTCACGTACATGCGAGGGTCGCTGTAACCGGGACGCAGGGCGTCATTCCCGCCGTCGCCGGGGGCGGCGTCGACGGGCTGCGCGGGCGCGGCGGGTGAGGGATCGCCGGCGCCCGGCTGAAGCGGAGCGTCAGACGCGTCGGGCGCGGGGGTCGTCGCCGTCGGTGTCGACGGAGTCACTTCGGCCAGCTCCCGCGCGGGCGTATCGGGCGTGTCGGGCGCGTTCTCCGAAGGAATCGCGATGATCGCCTGCATCCCGAAGTCCGTGACCTGGCGAGGCGCGATGGACACGTTGCCGCCGGGCGGAAAGATCGTCTGGATGAAGAGCGGCGAGAGAAGGAGAACGACCAGGTGGACGAGGATCGACAGTGCGATCGACCAGACCATGATACGGTTGGACGACGCATTCCGCCGGGAGGACGACCGGTCGGAATCCGGAAGAGCGGGTTCGGGCTCGGGGGGTGGAGCGGGCCTGGACGCGGCTCTGGGTGGTGCGGCGAGACCGGAGGTCGTCATCATTTCTGGTACTCGCCCCCCATATCCGTGTTCCCACTCGACTTGCGCCGCCCCGGCCGCGTCTCCGGAGGAGTGCCGCGGAGGCCCGTCTCAGCCGCCGCCCGGCTCCGCCCCCGCCGTCGCCGACTCCGGCGTCACGGCGAGTCGAAATGCCAGAAGCGAGCCGCCGAGGGTGATCGCGGCGTCGGCGAGGTTGAATACAAAGGGGAAGAACGCGAGGAACACGAAGTCCGTGACTTCACCCGTGAGAACCCGGTCGCCCGTGTTGCCCAGCGCCCCCGCGATGACGAGCGCGGCGGCGATCCGGGCGAACCGGTCGTGGGTCGAGCGCATGATGCGAGCGAACACCACGACGCCGCCCATCGCGACGCCCGCGAGCACGGGAACCGACCACTCGGAAGGAAGGTCCGCGAACAGGCTGAACGCGACGCCCGGGTTCTGCCGGTGCACGAAGTACAACCACCCGTCGACGATCGACCAGGTCTCGCCGAGCGCGAGCCGATTCGTGATCCACAGCTTCGTCGCCCAGTCGGCCGCGACGAGCAGCGCGATCAGTACCGCGAGTCCCCGTGTAATCGTGTTCCGACTCACTGATTCTACTCCCGCGTCACCGGATTGACGATGCGCCCGACTCCCGGAATCTCCACCTCGACCTCGTCGCCCGCCGCGAGCGGCCCGACCCCGGACGGTGTCCCCGTGGCGATCACGTCGCCCGGTTCGAGCGTCATCACCGACGTGATGTACTCGATCAGGGTGGCGATCGGAAACGCCATCTCGTTGGCGCGACCGTGCTGGCGGATCTCGCCGTTCACCCGACAGATGACCTCGAGCGCCGCCGGGTCGATTCCGTCAGCCGGGATCATACTCCCGATCGGGCAGAATGTGTCGAACCCCTTGGCGCGCGTCCACTGATCGTCAATGCGCTGGAGGTCGCGGGCGGTGACGTCGTTCAGGGGCGCGAAACCCGCCACGAAATTGAACGCCCGCTCCGCCGGTACGTTCCGCGCCGGCCGGCCGATCACGACCGCGATCTCGCCCTCATGCTCCACCCGCTCCGACTGACCCGGCAGCACGATCGCCTCGCCGTCAGCGATCAGTGACGACGGGGGCTTCAGGAAGATGAGCGGCCGCTCAGGCACGGTGTTGCCGAGTTCCTTCGCGTGCTCGAGATAGTTGCGGCCGATGCAGACGATCTTCGACGGGCGCGGCAGATTCATGGTCGGGTTTTCCCTGGTGTGATGGTGGATGATCGGTAGCGCACCCTCCCGTCAGCCCGAGCGAAGCGAGGGATCTGTACTTCGTCATTCGCGCGGAAAGTGCGGATCCCTCGCTTCGCTCGGGATGACGGGCGGGCGCTCGCGCGGTTTTCCGTAGAACGATACGAGTTCCTCGCGGCACTCCCGCCAGGGCGCGACGACCCGGCGGGCCGGGGGGAGCGACTGGAGAAGGTACTCCCCGTAACGCTGGCGCACGATCCGCGCGTCGAGGACGACGACCGCGCCCCGGTCGGATCGCGACCGGATCAGCCGCCCGAACCCCTGCTTGAGCCGGATGGCGGCGTTCGGCAGCATGTACGAGTTGAACGCGTTCCCGCCGCTCGACTCGATCGCCTCGACCCGCGCCGCCGTGATCGGCTCGCTCGGGACCTTGAACGGCAGCTTGGGGATGACGACACCGCGCAGCGGGTCGCCAGGCACGTCGACGCCTTCCCAGAACGAGTTCGTGCCCAGCAGGATCCCGCGCCCCGAGCCGATGAACCCTTCGACGAGCCGGGGCCGCGCGGCCTCGTTCTGGACGAAGAGCGGCCACCGGTCCGCCACCCGCGAGCCGCGGAGCGCCCGGGCAAGCTCAGCCAGCGCCCGGTGCGACGTGAAGAGCACGAAGATTCCGCCGTCGGTCATCTCCGCGAGTTCCGCGACCACGCGCGCGGTGGCCCGGGAGTGCCGGTCCCCGGTCTCGCCGGCCGGCAAGGGGACATCCGTCGGCACGACGAGCAGCGACTGTGTCTCGAACTCGAACGGCGATGGGTAGATGGCCTCCTCGACGTTCTCGCTCTCCGACAACCCCAGCCGGCCGCGCGCGAAGTCGAATCCGCCCTTCGTGGCGAGCGTCGCCGAGGTCATCACCACGGTCGGGACCCGGTCGAAGAGCGACTCGCGGAGCACATCCCCCATCTGCAGCGGCGCGGCGGCGATGACCACGTTGCCGCTAAAGCCGCCCTCCCCCTCCGGAGCCCGCGACGCCCGGTACTCTACCCATCGGACGGCCTCGCGGCCACCCGACGTGGGTCGCAGTGTCGCCCGGAACGCCTCCATCACCGTTTCGACCCGGCCGCTGACCCCGCGCATCTCCAGGAGCTGCTCCTCGAACGCGTGCTCGAGCTCCTCGTTGCCCTGCAGCCGTTCCCGGACCGCGCGAAGGCCCAGCATGATCGTGTCCAGGTGCGCGATCGTCGCCGAGAGGTCTTCCTCCAGCCCCTCCCGCCAGACCGGGTGGGAGCTGAATCCGTCGTGCAGCCGCATCATGCCGCCGGGCTCCGAACGGGCGACGCCCTCCATGTGCCGGAACACCTCCGCGCCGCGCTTCCACGCGGCGTCCAGCTCAGGCCGGAGCCGCTGCTGGATCAGCTCGAGGCAGGCGTCGCCCGCGCTGCTGCCCGGCCTCACCGAGATCGCATTCTCGAGCGTCGGGAGCAAGCCCTTGCCGCGGTGTTCGAGTCGGGAGAGGAGCCGGTAGTACGTCCTCCGCGTCAGCGTCGCGCCCATGTGCTGCGTGGCGGTATCCTCGAGGTTGTGGGCCTCATCGAGCACGAGCCGCTTGTAGTACGGGAGGACCGCTGGCGCCGAGAAGTTCTCCGCCGCCTCGCGCACGGCGAGGTCGGAGAAGAGCAGGTGGTGGTTGACCACCAGGATGTCCGCGCCGGCGGCATCCCTGCGGGAGCGCTGGTAGAAGCAGCTCTCGAAGTGGGGACACTTTGCCCGCAGGCAGACCTCCGAGTCCGACATCACCTCGTCCCAGACCTCGAGCGACGGACGGATCGGGAGGTCGGAACGCGAGCCGTCTGTCGTACGATCAACCCACTCGCCGATCGTGGCGAGTTCGCTCTCGCGCTCGTCGGGGAAGAGCGACGCGGCGTTCAGCATCGCGAGCTTCGCGCGCCGGATCGACACGTAGTTGTTCCGGCCCTTCACCAGCGCATAGCGGAACGGGATGCCGAGCGCGCGCTGGAGGAACGGCAGGTCCTTGCCGACGAGTTGCTCCTGGAGGTTGATCGTGTTGGTCGAGACGACGGTTGGTTCCCGGTTCTGCACTGCCCAGCGGATCGCGGGGACGAGGTACGCGGCGGACTTCCCGATGCCCGTCCCCGCCTCGATGATACCGATCCCCTCCCGGTCGTAGAGGTCCGCGACGAGCCGCGCGAAGGCGCGCTGGTCGACCCGGTCCTCGTAGGCGGCGTGGGCCCGCGCGAGGCCGCCGCCCGGCGCAAGGTCGGCCTCGATGGCGGCGGGGTCGAGCGGCGTGAGTTTGCGCTCGGTCGGCGGCGCGACCACCACGTAGAGCGACTGCGCGAGGTTGTCGGTGATCGCGAACCCGAGCCCCTGCGACCAGAGGCGCTCGGCGACGCCGAGGTCGGCGCCGGACGGGCTCAGGTCGCCCGATGGATGATTGTGGAGGAGCAGCTCGCCGGGGTGGAACTCACCTACGGCGGCGAGCACGGCGGATCCGTTGCCGCGCGCGACCACCCGCGCTTCCATGATCTCGCCATCCGCGGCGAGCGTCGTGAGGAAACAGACCTCGTTGCCGCCCGCGCGGTCGATCTCGTCCCTTACGCGGGCCGCGACTTCGATTCCGAGACGGATCTCCCGCCGCTCCACGCGTCAGCCGATCGCCCGGGCGGGTTCCGACTCGGAGAGCGCCAGGCGCAGGGCCTCCTCATCGGCCGTCTCGACCCACCGGACCTCGAGGAACCCCACGCGGACCGGTTCCGCCGGGTCCTCGGGGCAGACGAACCGAGCGGCGTAGATGCCCAGCTCGGTCGGGGCAGGATGGCCGTACTCGATTTCGACCAGCCAGCCGCGGCCGGTTTCGTCGGTGAAGATCGCTCTATCTGGCTGCATTGTGTTTCGTTCTGGAATGTCGTTCGGCCGATCCTCCGTCGGGGCGGGTCCCCGCCAAGCCAAGGGCCAGCCTCCGTTGTCCAGCCACGAGTCCCCATCATCCTGAGGCGCCGCCCCTATGTCATCCTGAGGCGTCAGCCGAAGGATCTGAACCTGGCGCCGAGTCCCGAGGTGCGGATCCTTCGGCTGACGCCTCAGGATGACATAGGGGCTGCATCGGGCGGGCCGAGGGCCGATCCGAGACCCGTCCCTACGCGGAATCCCCGCCCGTCATCCGCTGAACGAGATCATACGCCTCGTTCCGGGGGATGGACAGCCTGGTCCGCAGCTCCCGGGCGACATCGCTGGGCGCGACGCCACGCTCGAGCAGCGCCTCGGCGAGCGCGCGGGACGCGACATCCTCGGCGGAGGCGGGGGGGGGTTCCGGCGCGCCCTCGATCACCACCACGACCTCGCCGCGCACTTCCCGGTCGCGATACGCCTCCACGGCCTCGCCGAGCGGCAGCCGGACGATCTCCTCATGCATCTTCGTCAGCTCGCGCGCGACCGCGACCCGCCGGTCGGGCGCCGCGACGCTCGCGAGGTCGGCGAGCAGTGCAGCGAGTCGCTGCGGCGATTCGTAGATTACCGCCGTGTGCCGCGAGGCTCCGATCTCGTCGAGCAGTTCCTGCCGACCGCCGCCCTTGCGGGGCAGGAAGCCGTAGAAGGTGAACCGGTCCGCCGCGACACCCGAGGCGACGAGCGCCGCCAGCAGCGCCGACGGCCCCGGCACGGGGATGACCTCGTAGCCCGCCTCGAGCGCGCTCCTCACCACGCGCGCGCCCGGGTCTGAAAGCAGCGGCGTCCCGGCGTCCGACACCATGGCCACCTTCTTCCCCTCGCCGAGCAACTCCACCACCAACTCGGCCCGGGCGGCCTCATTGTGCTCGTGCGCCGAGATCAACCGCGTTTCCACGCCGTAATGGCGGAGCAGCACGGCCGTCCTGCGCGTATCCTCGGCGAAGACGACGTCCGCGCCGCGAATCACGTCCACGCCGCGCCGCGTCATATCGCTCAGGTTTCCGATCGGGGTACTGACGAGATAGAGGGGCATTCACCGTCTGGAGTGGGGAACAGCAATGCCCCGGAGTGTTGTCATCCGGGGCACGGCTGTCGGATCGTGAATCATCGACGCGCGGGCGTCGTCGCTACAGATGCGCTTCGATCGCCCGTTGCAGCGCTGGCCGGGGCACGGCGCCGACCACCGTGTCCACCAGCTTTCCGTCCTTGAAGAACAGCACGCTCGGGATCGAACGCACGTTGAATCGTGTCGTCGTCCGCTGGTTCGAATCCACGTCGAGTTTGCCCACCCGGACCCGGCCATCGTACTCCGTGGCAAGCTGCTCCACGATCGGCGCGATCGCCCGGCATGGCCCGCACCATACCGCCCAGAAGTCGATCATGACCAGCCCCTCGGTACCCTCGACCTCGGTCGCGAAGTTCTCGTCCGTGATCGTCAGCAACTTCCCGTTGTCCGCCATCTCACTAGCTCCTTTATCTGAGTGCCGGTGGACGCTTCCCTGGCGCTCGCCTATACTCCTGCCCGATTGAGCGCCCGGACTCGCGACCGACTTTCCATGAACGAACGTACCATCGACCACATCGGGATTGCCGTCGACTCGCTCGACGCGGCGATCCCCGTCTGGGAGAAGATCGTCGGCGTTCCCGCCACCGACCGGGAAACGGTCGACGCCATGAGCGTCGAGGTCGCGTTCCTCGGGACCGGAACCGCGCGGATCGAACTGATCGCGCCAATTCGCGGTGATTCTCCCGTCGCCCGGTTCCTCGACCGCCGAGGCCCGGGCCTCCATCACGTCTGTTACCGCGTGCCTGACATCCGGGCGGCGCTCGCCGATTTCATCGCCGACGGCTACGAACCGATCGACGCTGAGCCCCGCCCCGGCGCGCACGGCGCCACCGTCGCCTTCCTCCACCCCCGCTCGACCACCGGCGCACTCGTCGAACTCGTCGAACTCGTCGAGGCCGACCGAATGTAGGGGCGGGTCCCCGACCCGCCCGTGCCAGTGCCAGTGCCAGTGCCGCGCCATATCTCCACCGGGCGGGCCAGGGGCCCGCCCCTACAGGGATCCCCAGGGCCCTACAGGGATCGGGACGCGACCCATCCCTTCCTACCCCGGTGGTTCCCAGATCCCCGATCAGCCCCCGGTCAGCGCGACCACGTCGAGCTGCTCGACGAACCACCGCCCGCCGGGTCCGCGGACCACGACGAACCCGACCGGCCGGGGCGATCCCGATCCCCGCCGCAGCTCAACGTCGAACCCGATCGCCTCGCCGCTTCGGCCCGGCACCGGCGATCCCGGGCCAATGACCGCCCGCTCGTGCCCGAGCAGCGTCGCGAGGGCGTACATCCGGCGTTCCACCGCAGCCGGGGAATCGCGCTCGATGACAGGCCCGTCCGCCGTGCCGAACACCCAGCCCATCGCCCCGTAGTCGCTCTCGGTCGCGAGTCGCAGAAACCGCTCCACCGCGGCTGGCGGCGCGGCGGCCCCCGGAAGCCCGGCCGGAGTCGCGACCCCGGCCGCGCACCCGCCGAGTACCGCCGCCAGCGCGACTACGGGCAGATACGCGCAAACCCTTACCGCAACGTTAGTTGCGCGACCTCGTCCGCGCGCCGATAGACGCCGTCCGTCGGCCCCTCGCGAGCGCTTGACACTAGACCCCGGGCGACCGCCTGTCAACCGCGAACGCGGCTCCTCCGACCCGTCATGCATGCGCCACCGGCCGCTCGGTTCGGAACGTCAGTTTCCCCTCGCCCGGCTCCCGGTCGACCACGATCGTGTCGCCCTCGGAGAACGCCCCCTCGAGCACCTGGATCGCGAGCGGGTTCTGCACGAGCCGCTGTATCGCCC
>CAZUVK010000037.1:0-20999 GCA_964623785.1 uncultured Gemmatimonas sp.
GGCCGAGCTGGCGACCCTCAACCTCAAGCGGCTGGTCGACATCCCGCTGACGACGCCGATCACGCTGACCACGCCGCTGGCGCCGCCGACGGCCCCGGCTGTCGCGGAGCGCGTCGATCCGGAGACGCTCGCGAGCGAGCGCGCCGCCGTGCTCGCGGCCGAGCGTCAGGTGGACATCCGCGACCGTCAGGTTCGTATCGCGCGCGGCGCCTATCTGCCGAACATCTCCCTGAACATGGGCTACGGGAAGCAGCTCTTCCCCTCCACGGCCTTCGCCTTCGAGGAGGACTGGCGAACGGACTGGACGGCGGGGCTTTCCGTGCAGATCCCGATCTTCAACGGCGGCCAGCGGGGCGCCGAACTGGCGCAGGCGCGGATCGAGCTCGACCGGTCACGGTTGCAGCTCGCCCAGCTGCGCGAGTCAGTGCAGTTGCAGTACGAACAGGCCAGAGGCGAGAGGGAGCGGGCGCGAGAGGCGATCTCCGCGCGGGAAACCACGGTCACCCAGGCCCAGCGGGTCTACGACCTCACCGTCCTTCGCTACGAGCAGGGGCTCGCCACCCAGCTCGAGGTTTCTCAGGCGCGTCTCGAGTTGTTGCAGGCGCGAACGAACCTGGCCCAGGCGGTAACCGACTTCCATATAGCCGATGCCGGCATCGCGCGCGCCACGACGGTCGCGGCCGGCGCTCCTCGGCCCCAGCCCTGATACGACGCCAGGATTACGACGATGATTGATCGATATAAAGGAAATAGCCGCCGGCTCCTGCGAGCTGGAGGGGCGGGGGCGCGTCTCATCGCGCAGATGGCGTGTGGCGCGGGGGTCGAGGAGACGGCAACCGGTGCGACGATCCTGCTCAGCCCCGCGGATGTCGCCCAGGCTGAGGTCCGCACGCTCCGGTCCGGCGTGGTCCTCACGGGTAGCCTGAACCCCTACCGGATGACCGAAGTGAGGGCCCAGGTCCCCGGTGTCGTCACGACGATCGCGGCGGAGGAGGGCCAGGAGGTGAGGGAGGGCGAGGTCCTGGCGCGGATCCAGGCGCAGGGGATTACGAGCCAGGCGACGGGAGCACAGTCGAGTGCCGCGGCGGCCGAGGCCAACCTCGCGCTCGCGCGGCGCCAGTTCGAATCGGCCCGAACGCTGCACGAGGCCGGCGCGATGTCGGAGATCGACTTCCGCACCGCGGAGACGCAGCTCCAGGCGGCCGAGGCCCAACTCGCTGGCGCCCGTGCCCAGGCCGCGGGCGCGACGGAACAGGCCTCCCGGACCGCCGTGGTCGCCCCGTTCGCGGGCCGCGTCAGCGCGCGGTCGGTGAACCTCGGCGAGGCGGTGAACCCGGGGCAGACCCTCTTCACCGTCGTCAACTCCTCGACGCTCGAACTGCAGGGCCAGGTGCCCGTCGACCAGGCCGCGCGGGTGAGCGAGGGGCAGCCGGTGGTCTTCACCATCGATGCCTATCCCGGCCGCGAGTTCAGCGGCACCGTGGCGAGCGTCTCGCCGGTCGCCGACCCGGCGACACGTCAGGTCGGGGTCGTCATGCGCCTTCCGAACGGGGACAGCCAGCTCATCGGCGGGTTGTTCGCGACCGGACGCGTGCTCACCTCGGTCGAGGAAGATCTGATCGTCGTCCCGGATGTCTCGGTGCGCGCTTCGAATGGCGCGTCGTTCGTGTGGGTGATCGAGAATGGGACGGTCGTCCGCCGGCCGGTCCAGGTTGGGACGAGAGACGGGGAGCAGGGCGTGGTCGCCATCACATCGGGCCTCGCGGTGGGTGAGCGCGTCGTCGCCGCTCCGGGAGACGTTGCCGAGGGCGCGCGCGTGTTGAGCGAAACCGCGACGGAGGGGCAGTGAGCATGAGCGAGAGACCACAGGACAGCGTCGTCGGCGGAGGCATAAGCGGCCTCGCGATCCGCCGGCCGGTTTTCACGTCCATGGTGATGATCGGGCTGATCGTGCTCGGCATCTTCAGCTTCCGCCGGCTCGCGATCGACCAGTTCCCCGATGTCGATATCCCGATCGTCGCGGTCCAGACCATTTACCCGGGCGCTTCCCCCGAAACCGTCGAGCGCGAGGTCACGCAGCGGCTGGAGGAGGCGTTCAACCCCGCGCAGGGCGTGGACCGCATCACCTCCACCTCGCTCGAGGGCGTTTCCTCGATCGTGATCGAGTTCGATCTCGGCCGCAACGCGGAGTCGGCGGCGCAGGACATCCGCGCGAAGATCGACGCCGTGCGGCGCGAACTGCCGATCGATATCGAGGCACCCGTCGTTCAGACGTTCGACCCTGGCGCGGAGCCGATCCTCTCGCTCGCGCTGTCGGCCACCACCAGCTCGATGTCGGTTCCGGAGCTTACCGCGCTGGCGGAGACGGTTCGCAAACGCGTCGAATCCGTCTCGGGCGTCGGCCGGGTACAGGTCGCGGGCGGTCTCGAGCGTGAGGTCCGGGTGTTCCTCCAGCCGGACCGGATGCAGGCGCTCGGCATCACCGCGCAGGACGTGATCGGCGCGCTTCAGCGGCAGAACCTCGAAGTGCCCGCGGGCCGCGTGCAGCAGGGGCAGCGCGAGCAGCTCGTGCGCGTGCTTGGCCGCATCGAACGGCCCGAGCAGTTCGCGGACGTCATTGTCGCGACCCGGGATGGCCAGCCGATCCGGCTCGGGCAGGTTGCTCTCGTCGAGGACGCCGCGGAGGAGGAGCGCACCCGCGCACTCGTCAACGAGGACCGCGCAATCTCCCTCGATGTCGTGAAGGTCTCCGGTGCCAACACGGTCACCGTGGCCGACGAGGTGAATGAACTGCTCGATGTGATGCGGGCCGATCTTCCGGCGGGGATCGAGCTTTCCCTGATCCGCGACAACTCGGAGATGATCCGCCACTCCGTCGAGGACGTCATCTTCGAGCTGCTCCTCGGAGCGCTGCTGACCGTCGTCGTGGTGATGCTCTTCCTGAACGACTGGAAAGCAACGGCGATCACCTCGCTGGCATTGCCCGTCTCGGTGATCACCTCCTTCGTGCTGATGGATGCGCTGGGCTTCACGCTCAACGTCCTGACGCTGATGGGTCTGTCCCTATCCATCGGAATTCTGATCGACGACGCGATCGTCGTGATCGAGAACATCGTGCGGCACCGGCAGCTCGGGCGGAACGCGTTCGCCGCCGCGTCGGTCGGTACTCGCGAGATCTTCCTCGCCGTCTTGGCGACGACGCTCTCCATCGTGGCCGTGTTCGTTCCGGTCGCGTTCATGGGCGGCATCATCGGGCGGTTCTTCTTCCAGTTCGGCATGACCGTGGCGTTTGCGGTCCTCGTTTCGCTCTTCGTCTCGTTCACGCTGACGCCGATGCTGTCGGCGTGGTGGGGCGTCGAGCCGCATGACCCCGCGCACTCCACGGGGAATGTGGTCACGCGGGGGATCTCGCGGTTCAACGCGTGGTTCGACCGGACGGCCGATGGATATCGGTCCATCATCAATTGGGCGCTCGGGCATCGGCGCACGACGATCGGTATCGCCGTCGGTGCCATGATCGGCGCGTTCGCGCTCTTCCCCTTCATCGGCGGCGCGTTCATGCCCGAGAGCGACGACAGCATGTTCTCGGTAGTGTTCGAGACGCCCGAAGGGTCGAGCCTGGAGTTCACCGGCGAGAAGGCGGTGCAGCTCGGGCGGATGATCAGGGAGCTGCCGGGCGTGGATTTCACCTATACCACGATCGGCGCCGGCGTGACCGGATCGGTCAACGCGGGGAGCATCTTCGTGGATCTCGTTCCGGCGAGGGAGCGCGAGCATTCGCAGCAGGAACTGATGAGCATTGCCCGCGAAACGCTTGCGCCCGTGCTCGGCGTCCAGACGTCGATCCTCGTCACGGGCGGGCCCGACGGCGGCGCGAAGCCGATCATGGTCAACGTGCGGGGGCCGGACGTCGCCGAGCTTCAGAACATCTCGGACCGGATCGCCGCCGGGATGAACGGAATCGTGGGCGTGGTGGACATCGAGTCGTCGCTTGGGGCACCGCGCCCGGAGTATCGGATCGAGGTCAACCGTGACGCCGCCAACGAGGTCGGACTCGACATCGGCCAGATCTCCAGCACGATCCGGCCGCTTCTCGCCGGGCAGACCGCCACCACCTGGCAGGATCCGACTGGCGAGGAGCGCGACGTCGTCGTCCAGGTTTCGCCCGAGCAGCGCGCGAACCTCCAGAACCTGACGAACATGCCGATCGCCACCTCGCGACGGACCGACTCCGGCGCGGCGGTCACCGTTCCGCTCGGTCAGTTGGCGCGGATCGAGGAGGGCGCGGCTCCTTCGCAGATCGACCGGCAGAACCTCGCCCGCGTGGGCACGGTCTCCGCCAACATCGACCTGCGCACGTCGCTCACCGTCGCATCCGCCGCGATCACCGAGTCGATCGCCGGGATGGACATGCCCGCCGGCTACTCGGTGATGCTCGGCGGCGAGACGGAGCAGCTCGAGGAGACGACCGGGTTCGTCATCGAGGCGATCCTGCTCGCCGTGATCCTCATCTTCCTGATCCTGGCGTCGCAGTTCGAGAGCATCTCGCAGCCGTTCGCGATCATGCTCAGCCTTCCACTTTCGCTGATCGGCGTGCTCCTCGCGCTCCTGGTGACCGGTGACACGCTGAACATGATGTCGATGATCGGTGTGATCATGTTATTCGGGCTGGTGACGAAAAACGCGATCCTGCTGATCGACAACGCGAATGAGCGGAGATTGAAGGGCGCGGATCGGTGGACCGCGCTGGCGGAGGCGGGTCGCGTGCGGCTCCGGCCAATCGTGATGACGACGCTGGCGATGATCTTCGGAATGTTGCCGATCGCGCTCGGCCTCGGTGAGGGCGGTGGATTCCGCGCTCCGATGGCCCGCGCGGTGATCGGTGGTCTGATCACGTCCACGCTGTTGACCCTCATCGTCGTTCCGGTCGCGTATACCTACTTTGACGACATCGGGGACTGGTTGAAGCGCCGATTCAGGGGCGAAGCCCGCGAGGAGCGCCGGGTAGAGAAGCGGCGTCCGTCGCGAGAACTGGCACCGGAGGCGGTGCCAGGGGACTGACGTACGCGACGATGTCACCCTGAGGCGCAGCCAGAAGACGCGACGATGTCATCCTGAGGCGTAGCCGAAGCACGCGACGATGTCATCCTGAGGCGCAGCCGAAGGATCCGCACTTTGGCGGTCCGCGCGAATGGCCAAAGTGGCGGATCGGCTGCGCCTCAGGATGACACGGAGGCCTCAGGTAGGGGGTCTCTGTATGGCGGAGGGTGGCCTCGCACCCCTTCGCTGACTCATCGCACCATCTTCACGGCCCCGGCGAGTCCGCCGCTAGTGAATCCCGCACTTGGTGGGACGCCTGCAGGAATGAATCGTAGAACTCCCGTTCGCCCGACAGTCCGTACTGGAACGGATGCTCGGTCGAGTATATCGCCAGCAGGACGAGCGTGATGGTCCCGGTGATGGCGCCGAGGAAGAGACTTGCGATCCGGTGATAGCGCAGGCTCGCCAGTGTCGCGCCGAGGATGACGACGAGGCTCCCCGCGATCAGTATCGCCCACGTTTCCGGCGATCTCAGGCGCGCGCCGCCGGAGACGCGTACCTGTCGCTGTTCGCCCACCACGCTCATCTGCTGCAGTGCCATCCTCCGCAGCTCACTGTCCGCCTCGTCTCCCGGAACGAACTCCACGAACGTCGCCCACAGTCGGACCAGCGCCACCCCCGCCGCCAGGTCGAGCCGTCCATCCGCCAGGGCGGGCATTTCCGAGCTGGTGACCGCCGCGATGTAGCTCTCGATCCCCGCCTCCGCCTCCGCGGAAACCGGCTCCGGGAGTTGGGAGGCGATCAGCCCCAGCATCGTCAACCCGTGGATCTCGCGTGCCGTCGTCTCGCGGAGGTGCTCGACCCGCGCAATGCCGCTCGTCAGCACGAGACCCGCGATGATCCCGAAGAACGCCGCGATCGTGCGAATCATGAAGGGCAGGATCTTCTCGGACTCGCGGACGTCCCGATCGGGCAGCGACCGGATCAGTATCGCCCGGATCAGCAGGACCGCCACGATCGGCACGGCGAGAATGACGAGGTCCCTCACGAAATGCGGGAGATCGGTCACGGGATGGATCGCGCAGCAGGGTGAACGCCCGTCGCCAACCGTCCCATGCACCGGGCCGGTCAGTCCGAACTCCTGCACCCGTTCGCACGATGCAGGCCCCGCCGGGAGCGCGGCGCCAACCTTGCGCTGGTTGGGTCACCGTTCACTTCCCGTCCCTGGAATCGAGCGGGGTATGCGATGAGAATCCGAATCCTTCCCCTGGCGCTGGCGGCCACCTTCCTCGTCGCGTGCGACGACCCGATCAGCCCGCCAGATCCGCTGATCGGCACCTACGTCGCCGAGGTGTTCCTGGTGAGGCCGTATGTCGGGTTCGAACTGGATGTCCTGGCTCTCGGCGGATCCCTGGTGGTCACGATCGACGACGACGGTGACGACAACAGCGTCTCGGGTACCCTGGTGATGCCTCCATTCGTGCTCGGTGGTCCACTGATCACCGATCTGGACGGGAACGCGAGACTGGTCGGCCACAAGGTCATCTTCGACCTTGACGAGGACTCGTTCGTGCGCGACGTCACCTGGTCCCTGACCGCCGCCGGGCTCGTGGTGATCAACGTGACCAGCGACTCCGCCATCTACACGGTTCAGCTGACCCGTCTCAAGGGCGTCCGTTTCCGCCAGCCGTCGACGACCAGGTTCCGACAGCCAGTGGGATCCTGAAGAGTGAAGGGCGAAGGAACAGCTCCCCGCTATGAGGAGTGGGGGAGGCCTCTCTGGTCATCCTGAAGCGAAGCTGAAGGATCTGCACGTCGCGATTCGCGCGGATGGTCGCGCGCGTGGGTCACGCCCCTTCACGCTTCTCCAACTGTTGCTCCAAACGACGCATACGCGCATAGTGTATCCGGTGGTTCAAACGTTTGAGCTGTCCCGATCCATTCCTCCGAGGAGAGTGCCCGATGGCGTCTCGTCCCAATCTGGTCGCTGGACCGGTATGCGCGCTGGCCGTTCTGGCGTTCTCCCCGGCGTTTTCCCAGGAGATCGATCCAGGCCCGACCGGGCCGAGCCCGTACACGGTGGTTACCGGGTGGCACAAGCCATTCGCCGAGCACGGCTACGCATTCGGCGGCAACTCCGGTGTCTTCGCGGAGTCGCCTGACCGGATCTTCATTGCCCAGCGCGGCGAGTACCGGTTGCCCGATCCCATACCGCCCGAGTTCGGGGGCCACACGGGCACGATCGGGGTCAACGTCCTGACGGAGACGACGGGCCGGGTCTGGCAGAACTGCCTCTACACGCTGGATCGCGACGGGAACGTCCTCGAGAGCTGGCGCCAATGGGATCACCTCTGCGAAGGGTCCGACGGACCGGGCCCTCACAGGATCCGCATCAGCCCGTACGACCCCGAACGTCGCGTCTGGGTCGTGAACGAGACCTTTCATCAGATCTACGTCTTCTCGAACGACGGCAGCAAACTTCTCATGACGCTCGGGGAGAAGAACGTTCCCGGCGACGACGAGACGCACTTCAACTTCCCCCAGGACGTGGCGTTCCTTCCCGACGGAAGGATCCTGATCGCCGACGGACTCGAGAACCATCGCGTCATCGTGATGGACAGCGACGCGAAGTACCTGTCTGAGGTCGGCGGCTTCGGCACGGAACCCGGCCAGTTCAACGGCGTGCACGCCATCGGCGTCGGGCCGGACGGCCTGATCTTCGCCCTCGACCGATCCGGCGGGCGCGTCAACGTGTTCCGCACCACGGACGACCCCGCGAGGCTCGACTTTGTCGACGTCTGGCCCGGTTTCGGCTTGCCGCTCGACATCATCGTCAACGAGGACGCCGTCTGGGTCACCGACCTCCGGCCGCTCCGTTTCATCAAGCTGGATTTCCAGGGGAATCGCCTGTACACCTGGCTCGTGCCGCGCGAGATGCCGGACGGTCACCTGGAGGTTCACGCCTTCTCGGTGGATTCCGAGTTGAATCTGTACGGGGGTGACAATCAGTGGGCCCGGACACAGAAGCTCGTGCCCAGGCCCGATGCGGATCCGGCGTTGATCATCCAGCCGCCCTGGGTCGCCAGGTAGGGTTGGCGCGGGCGTAATTCGTCGAACAAGGCCCCTGGCGCGCGTCCGGCGGATCAGAACACCGCGCAGGGCGCCAGACCGAGGTCCGCCAGGAGGCAGCGCATCACGTCGACCGAGATGAGCAGGCCGTTGCCGGATGGATCGTCGCGGCGGATCCAGCCGGCCTGAAGCCCGATGTTGTCCGCGATCTCACCACGCAGGGCCGCGCCCCACCCGCGCGGTCCGTCCATCACCAGCGCGACCGGCCCCAGCGCGGAGAATGGCGAGAACACTCCGCGCCGAAGGAAGCCGAGACCGCCCTTCAGCGCCAGCCCGCCGCCGTCCTCGCCATCCACGTCCCACCCGTATCCCGCCGTCGCCGCAAGGTGCAGGTACCAGTTCGGGACCGTCCGATTCTGGATCCCGTCCTCCACGACCGTGCGCATCGGCGCGAGCGAGATCTGATACAGTCCGCCGATCCCGACCGCGGGCCGGACGGTGCCGGGGAAGATGACGTCCCCGAGCACCAGGAACCGGCTCGCCCGAGCGTCGGGCAGCGTCGGCGAGACCTGTGCCGAGCCGGCCCGCGGCGCCAGCAAGGCCAGCGGCAGCAGCGCCGCGAGCGCGAGGTTCCTCGTCCCGACGGCCATCCCGCGCCGCGTCATCTGAGCAGCCTCCGGACGTCGGCGGAGATTCCGGGATCGGTCAGCATGAATGCGTGCGCGTTCGCCACTCCGTTGTAAGCGAAGATGTGGGGTCGAATATGATCGCCGATCCACGTCACGGTTCGTTCGAACGGGACGAGGCCATCCCCCTTCTGGACTCTCGCCGCGGGCTCCGGGATGAGCGCCCCGTCCTTTCGCGTGAGCGTCACGCCGGTATTCCGGTTGCGCGCTTTCACCAGGGCCACCCTCACGTCCCCACGCATGTGCGAGAGCGGGTCGCGCAACATTCGCATCACGTCCGCCGCGCGTTCCAGGAAATCCTTCTCGATTCCCGGTACGTCGGGCCAGCCGTCGGAGCTGGAAAGCTGATGCTCCTCCCCCAGCTCCTCCCCGTTCTCGTCGACGACGGCGGGCCACTGGGGCAGCATCTGGTACAGGGACGGCCAGGTGCGCAGGATTTCCTTGAACACGGAGGCCGAAGGCTTGCCGGCGCTCTCGCCGGTCAGCAGCGCGTGGGCCGCGTTCACCGTGCCCGCGAGCGGAGCCCCCACCAGCACCACCCGGCCCACGTACTCCTGGAACGCCTCCGGATCGTCGAGCAGCTTGGAGGCGAGGACGATCAGGAGCCCGCCCTGTGAGTGGCCGATCAGGTTCCATCGGCCGTCCGAGGGTTTCCGCTCCCGCAGCACGTCGAGCAGTTGGCCCGCGCTGTAGCGAAGGTCCGCACGCCAGTCATACACCCATCTGTTGAAGCCGGCGGGGACCTGGTTGTACGCCACGTCGAGGACATGCCCCGGCCGGATCATCACGCCCGGGAGAGCGGACGTCTTCACCGGCGCCAGCTGGCCCGGCCGGTGCTCCATCGTCAGGAGTCTACCGTAGTAGTCAGGGCCACGCGCCAGGAGCCCGTTGGTCGCACCGCCCAGCCGCATCCTGATCGGGTAGCCGATGTCGGCCCCCGTGTGGTCGATCAGACTCGTTCCGCCGGTGCCGGGGACGAGGAGGTTGAGATCGGGCATCGATTGCGTCGCAACGATGGGGTGTGGTCCGCGAGAGGACGCCCCACACTAACCCACGGTTCGGTCGCCGGCAAGGCGGGTCGGACGGGCGCCCGGGCTCGCATCGATGTCGCGGCCGCGCACCGCGCGGGACGCTCCCAACACAAGAACCTTGACCATTGTATGAGTATCGGGTATCCCTTCCTTCAAGGCGGGCGACTTTTCCGTTAGTTTCCGCCTTCTCCCTAAGTATCCGCCAGTATTCGCGCGGCGAGACCTGTATGGCCAGGATACCGGCCCATCGGGACCGTTCGTGCCCTTTCCATAAAAGCCTCTGCGCCCGCCGTTGCGGGCGGCTCTCTCCGCCTGTGCGCCGGGAGAGCATCGTTGCCGGTCGTGCCCGCACTTCTTAGCGTCGTCCGGAAATGCCGGATACGTGTGGATGCAGGCCATCCTCGACACCCTTCAACCCAATTGTCGCGACGCACTTCCTTCACCACACACCGTTCGGAGGAAGCAACATGCACCAGATGTTCCGTTCGTCAGCAGGTCGAGCGTTGGCCGGAGCCGTAGTGGGCATTCTACTATCCGCCGCGTCGCTCGCCGGGCAGAATGGTACGATCTCGGGACAGGTGATCGACTCGCAAACGGGTCAGCCAATCGCCGCCGCCCAGGTGTTCATCAATTCGCTGAGCCTGGGAGTCCTCACGCAACAGAACGGTCGGTATGTGTTGGCGAATGTTCCGCCTGGCACGGTCGAGGTAAACGTTCAGCGGATCGGGTACAGGACGGTGGCGCAGACCACGACGGTCGCCGGGGGTGAGACGGCCACACTCGACTTCCAGATCACGCAGGCGGCGCTTCAGCTCGATCAGATCGTCGTAACGGGTACCCCCGGCGGCACCCAGCGCCGGGCGATCGGGAACACGGTGACGACGGTGGGGGTGGCGGAGATCACCCAGGACGCCGCCATCACGACCATGCAGGACCTCCTCTCCGGGCGGACCGGCGGCGTCCAGTTCACGGCCCTCAACGGCAATGTGGGCACTGGCGCTCCCATCCAGATCCGCGGCACCGGCAGCTTCACGGCCTCGCGAAACCAGCCTCTCATCGTGGTGGACGGCGTCCGGGTGAACAACTCGACGACGGCCGGCCCTACGCTCGGGCAGGGTGGTCAGGTCAGTGTGATGGACGACTTCAACCCCGAGGACATCGAGAGTATCGAGATCATCAAGGGCCCGGCCGCCGCGACGCTGTACGGCACGGAGGCCTCGGCTGGCGTGATCCAGATCATCACGAAGAAGGGGCGCACCGGCGCACCCGAGTTCACCCTGTCGGTCAGGCAGGGTTCGAACTACTTCCCCAATCCGGCCAGGGCGATCGGGACCTTCTGGACGTGTCCGACCTCGCCCGCCCCGGGCCCGGTGGGCGGACCGTGCGAGAACGAGGAGGATCTGGTCCCGTACAACATGTACGAGGAGGCCAATCGCTACATCCGCGAGGGCTACTTCGAGTGGCCGCGCGAGACGCTGTACTCGTCGGGACACGCGCAGGGATACAACCTCGACGTGCGCGGCGGTACCGACGCGATCCGGTACTTCATCTCGGCCGGTCTGGACGACGATGAAGGCATGGTCTGGTACAACACGGACGAGGTCTTCCGGCTTCGCGGAAACATCGGCGTGATGCTGAACGATCGGTTCACGCTCGATCTCTCGACCGGATTCGTCGATGGGTTCACACGGTTCGAGGCCGCGACGGTAGCCGATGGTGGGCTCTGGCAGGACATCGTCTGGGCGAACGGCTACTACCTGGATCGGATCACGCCATTCGGGACCCCTGGATCGAATCCCCGGCTGGGAGGCTTCCAGGAGCATCTTCCCTCGGACGTCGCGGAGACGGTGGCGACGCGCGACTACTCCCGCTTCACGGGTTCGGCGACGCTCAACTATGCCTCTCCCGAGATGCGATTCGGTGGCGCCCTCGTGGATGTCAGCTCCCGCGGCGTCTTCGGGATCGACAAGGGCTGGGACATCAATTCAAACTACTTCCCGGCCGAAGACGGCGTCGTGCCGGAACATCTCCAGCAGTACCTGGATAGCTGGGCGTCGGTGTACTCGGAGACGGCGACCGGGGAGATGACGTATTCCCGTCCCATCACCACGAATATGACCTTCGACTACGCGCTTACAGCGAACCTCACACTTCCGAGTTCGCTGCGATTCACGACGTCGGTCGGGGCGCAGTACTACATCTCCCAGGAGGACGAGTTCACGAACTCCGGAAACGGGTTCGCGTCGACGCTGTCGAGGACGATCAATCAGCTCTCGCAGCCGCAGATCGCGACGACGTATGAGTTCATTGAGAACAAGTCGCTGGGCTTCTTCGTCGAGGAGCGAATCAGTTACGCTGATCGGATCTTCCTGACGGCGGCCGTGCGATTGGACGACAACTCCACGTTCGGTACGGAGGCGCCGGCGCTGAAGTACCCGAAGTTCTCGGCTGCGTGGGTCATCTCGGAAGAGGGTTTCTGGCGGCTGGACGCAGTCAACTCGCTGCGCCTGCGCGGCGCGTGGGGCAAGGCTGGCCGGCAGCCGAGTGCTCTCTCCGGCCTGAATACCTACGTGGCGATTCCGGGGCTTGGTGGCTCACCCGCCATCAGGCCCGGGACACCGGGCAACCCGGGCATCGAACCGGAAGTCAGTACGGAACTCGAGGTGGGCTTCGAGTACGCGCTGTTCGACGACCGGATATCGGGCGATTTCCCGCACTACTGGCGTCAGGACAAGAACCAGCTCCTCGGCCTTCCACTTCCGCCGAGCTATGGCATCGCGGGGTCGGTCGACCAGAACATGGGTCGCATCGACAACTGGGGCTGGGAAGCGGGTCTGAGTGCCCGTGTCTACCAGGGCAACCGGTTCTCGTTCGACCTCGATCTCGGAGCTGACCATACCGACAACGAAATCAAGGAACTGGGGACTATCCCGGGACGATCAACCACCGGATCGGCTATCCGTTCCCCAACGTGACCGTGAACACGAAGGTCGTCAGCGCGGAGTTCGACCCGAACGCACCTGCGGCGGGCAACTTCACAACGGCGTTCGGGAAGCGGGTGACGGGGCTCTGTGACGCGGGGGTCAGCCTGGCGCCCGAGGGCGCGGCGAACCCGGCGCAGTACGGTCTGATGCCGGGCGGCGAGGCGCTCCAGTGCTCTACGATTCCGGCGCGTAACCTCTTCGCGGGCCGCGCGTTCGCGACGCACACGTTCCGTGTGGCGCCTCGGTTCACCCTGCTCAACAACCGCCTCACGATATTCGCGCTGGCGGAGGGTCAATATGGCCGCACGAACAACGACAACGGCCATTCATGGGCGCACAACTACAACAGCTCCAAGGTCTCCCGGCTCGAGAACGACCCTGTCTGGGTTGTTGGTGACCGGATGAACGGGACCGGTAATGACTGGGGCAAGTCGTTCTACAAGGCAGACTTCTGGAAGCTTCGCGAGGTCGGCGCGCGGTTCGCGATTCCTGCATCGCTGGCTCAGCGATTCGGTGCCTCCCAGGCGTCGGTCGCGGTCTCGGCGCGCAACTCCCTGATCCTCTGGAGGGCACAGAAGGAGATCTACGGTCTGGCGATAACGGATCCCGAGTATGGGAATCCGAACCTGGCCGGCGGATCCGGAAACTTCTACTCGACGCCTCCGCTCGCGAGTGTGAACGCGACGCTGAGAGTCACCTTCTGATCGCTCTGGGATTGCGGCCGACATTGGCCTTGAGACTTTCTGACAGGAAGATCCGACTCATGCGACAGATAGACTATCGAAGGTGGGGAAGAGTGGGGCAATGCCTCGCGATGAGCGGCGCGCTGGCCGCTTGCGACGGCTTGCTCGACGCGGATCTCCCCCACCTGCTTACGGATGCGGCGATCGAGGGTTCGGGCACCGCGGAGACTCAGGTCTACTCGGCGATCGCGCTCTTCGAGTGCGGTTACACGGCATTCGGGCTGATTGCGCTCGGCCACGAGGACGTGATGGAGTCGATCGCGGGCGCCGGTCAGCAGCACCAGTACCAGGTGACGCCGGCAGTCGGCAACTGCGACCTCACGTCCGCGAACATCAGTTGGTATAGTCCGGTGATGGCGGCGCGGGCGATGCTCACGACCGATCCCGCGAAGCTCGTTTCCACGGGGCTGGGGACCGGCAAGGGCGTCTACGACCGGATCAACGACGAGTGGGCTCTCGGACTTCCCGGCGAGAGGCTCTCGGCGATCGCCGCGATCTACACGGCGGCCTCTCTCACGCATTTCGGCGAGTTCGTATGTGAGGCCTCGATCGACGGGAGCGACCTGGTCACACCGACGGAGATGCTGAATCTGGCCGATGTCTGGGCCGGACGGGCCTTGACCCACATTGGCAACTTCGGCGATTTCGCGATGCCTTATGGAATTGCGTCCAGTGCGCGGGAGATGGCGACCGCGATCCGGGCGCGCGCGCGATGGGCGAACCGCGATTTCGCTGGCGCGGCGGCCGATGCGGCGACCGTGCTGTCCTCGAATCAGACATTCAATGCATGGATAACTCGCGAGGCCGGCGAGACGCGACGAAACAAGATCTATCACGCCGCGACTGAGGTCGGGTTCTCAGGTGGGCTGGGCGTGAACACCTGGTGGAACCCGCAGCTCCGTAGCCCGAATCCGGTGACGGGCCAGCTATGGGCGAACCCGATCCCGCACACCGGCTACCTGTTCCTGGGGATCATGCCGGATGGGAGAACGCTCGAGGCCGGCAATGTCCCGGTCCGGTACGCGGAGGAGTTCCGTGAGTTGGGCCAGGGTCCGGAGCTTCTGAATAACGGCGCCGTCCCGGATACGCGGGTGGAGCACTTTAAGAAGTCGATCCAGGGTCCCCAGCCCCGCGAAGTGCCGGCGCGCTACTCAGCGGAGAATGACGACGTGCCGTACATGACGTGGGAAGAGTTGCGGCTCATTCAGGCTGACAATGACTTGGCGACGGGCAATCTCCAGAGTGCGATCGGTCATGTGAACGCGCTCAGGGACGCGCATGGCCTGCCGACGATCAGTGGCGCGTACCTCACGACCCTTCTCGGCAGCGCGGAGCAGGTACGCCACGTTCTACTCGAGGAGCGGCGGCGAGAATTCTACGCTGAGGGCGCGCGCTACTGGTCGACCAAGATCCAGAACACCGACGTCCTCTGGTTCCCGCGGAATGAAGGAGCCACGCCGTTCAACGGCTACAACCTTCTTGGCGCGGTCCGCCAGCAGTTGCCGACCAACGAGTACATCCAGAACCCGTACTTCGTGGAACGGGGCGGTCTCGACGCAAGGGGAACCGGCTGCACGTCACTGTTCGGCAGCCAGGCGCCGGTAGTGCAGTAACCTGACTGTTGCCGCGTGGTTCGCGGCGGCGGCGCGGCTCGGCGGGCCCGGGGGAGATCCATCCCTCGGGCCCGTTCGCGTTTGGGCATGGGCCCCATGCTTGCCGCGGTACTCCGACGATGTCGATTCGCTCGGGTTCCGTTCGACTTACAAGCAGTCCGATGCGCCGAAGACGCGGCCGTTGGCAATCGAACCGCAAGACCGAGGGGGACAGGATGCGCGTAGTCGTGCTGATCAAGGCGTCGGAGAGTTCGGAGAAGGGAGTCATGCCGAGCGAGCAGCTGCTCAGCGACATGACGGCGTACAACGAGGAGCTCGTGAACGCGGGGATCATGAAGGACGGCGAGGGGCTGCACCCGTCTTCGAAGGGCGTTCGCGTCCAGTTCGACGGCAAGCGGACCACGGTGGTGGACGGTCCGTTCGCGGAGACCAAGGAGTTGGTGGCGGGGTTCTGGATCTGGGAGGTGGACTCAATGGACCAGGCGGTCGAGTGGGCCAGGCGGATTCCGAATACAGATGGCGAACATGGCACCGTCGAGATTCGGCCGGTGTTCGAGGCGGCGGATTTCGGCGAGGCATTCACGCCGGAGCTGCGGGAGCGCGAGGAACGGATGCGACGGACGCTGGCGGTGGACGAGTAGGTGCGTCGGGCCCGGAGTCTGCAGGTCGGGTTGGTTCAGGGGATTGCCGGTTCAATGCGATTCACTCCGGGCCTGACGGAGGGGCGAGATGTTCTTCAAGAAGCCTCCGAAGCTGTTACGAACGCCCGAGACGCTCGGGGCCGTTCGCGAGGCGTTCGAGTCGACGCGTGAGCTGCGCCGGAACGGCGTCACGGGGTTCGTGCTCCTGAAGCTCACGGTGGCGCCCGACGGGTCCGTGGAGTCGGCGAAGGCAATCCTGCCGCCGTCGTGGCTGTTGGGACGGGCGGGCGTTGAAGCCCTGGACGAGGTCACGGGGGAGAAACTTCCGGCCCCACCCCGCCACACGCTGGACCCCGACCTCTGCCGCGCGGCGGAAAAGGCGGCGGCCGGCTACCGGTTCCGGCCGGGCACGCTGCTCGGGCACCCCGTTCGCTATCGTGGATTGAGGCACGGCTTCTCTTTCGACGCGGAGACGGCATAATCCTGTGTGTCTGAAGCCACGTGGCCATGCAACAGACGCCGCACCCCGTCGCGCCACGTTATTACTTCTCCGAGTAGCGGGTGTTACTTCATCGCCCCCCTTTGCGGATCCACGGTGCCCGGTGGTAACGTCTTGTCCGCGCCAGGCCCCGGAACGTCGGGCCTCGTTCCGGTCAGGGATCACGTCAAGGTTCCAACGCGGCGGCCAATCCATCCGCGAGGGGCCGATTCACAAGGGGGTCGATCTTGAAGTACCTCTGTCTTGCCTATGAAGAGGAGCGGGTTCTGAACGAACTCTCGCCTGCCGATTGGGATGTGCTGCGTCGGGAGACACTGGATTATGTGGATGAGCTGCGGGCGAGCGGGAAGCTCATCGATGCGCGGCCGCTACGGAGCGCCACCACCGCGGCCACGCTACGGATCCGTGACAACCGACTCACGGTGACGGACGGCCCGTTCAGCGAAACGAAGGAACAGCTCGGTGGGTTCTTCATCATCGAAGTGGACGGCTTCGAGGAAGCGGTCGAGGTCGCGTCGAAGTGGCCGTCGGCGCGGTTCGGGACGATCGAAGTGCGACCGCTGGATGAGGAACTGAGGGAAGACCGGCGCTACTGAACTCTCCGGCTTCGTGCAATTGAGGAGGGGGCCAAAATGGAAAGGGGGTGCCCGAGTGGGCACCCCCTTTCGCATGTGTCGGCAGGTCAGCGATCAGCCACGCGGGCGGATCGTCTCACGCTGCTGGTACGGCTGGAACTCGCAGCCCGGTCGAACCGGCACGTAGACCACCGGGTAGGGCGCCTGCGTTCCCGTCTCGGCGAACACGGAGACACCGTTGACCTCGCCAACCCGCTGGAGCTGGTTCGCGGGCACCTGGCGGGTCACACCGAACTTGACCCACTGGGCGTTCTGGAAGGCCATCTCGGACTCCTGAACGAACCAGTTGGCGGCGGCCGCATAGTTCGGCGTCGTGGCCGGATGCGCCTGGCTGAACGGCGTGTTGCCGATCACCGTGTCGTTGGTCGCTGGCCGGAACGAAGCCGTGATGTTCTGAAGCGCGCCGTTCTGAACCACGCAGACCTGGATCTGCCGCTCAGCCGGAGGCGGCGGCGGGGGCGGCGGTGGTGGCGGCGGCGCGGGCGGAATGGGCACGACCGGCGGGAGGATCTCCCCGAGGCCGAGCTTGAATCCACCAACGAGCTTGGGCGTCACTACGAACCGGTCTTCGGCGACATCACCGGTCGAATGCATCGGCGAATCGTAGAGATGGGCGCCGAGCTCGGCGAAGAAGTCCAGGCTGCTGGTGATCGAGAACAGATCGACGCCGAGTCCTACCGTACCCTGACCTACGGTGGCATAGTCCGGGTTCATGGAGAGACAGCCTTCGTACGGCAGGTAGTCCGGACGGCATTCCGTGCCTGAACCGGCCACGTTGGTGCGCAGCATTCCGCCGCCGAGCCACAGGTACGCGGTCGAGCCGATACCGTCTCCACCCCACCACGGCCTGAACACGAGGTTCAGGTCGGCCATCCAGTTGTTGACGCCCCACGTCTCCCGCCACGCGTTCGCGGGGATCGTGTTCGTCTGCGGCGGCTGGGCGGGCCAGTACGCGCCGTGGAGCCGCGTCCCGACCTTCTCGCTGAACCAGTACGTTCCATGCGTGCCGAAGATCGGGGACGACTCGACCGTGAAGTCGAGATCCTCGTAGGAGAACCAGGGGCTGGACCACGTGGCACCGGCATAGACGGCCAGGTCGAACCTGCTGGCAATCCGATCCTGCGCATCCGCGGGAGCAGCCGCGGCTACCACCCCGAACAGTGCTGCAACTGCTAGCAAACGTTTCATCGCGAGTCCTCTCATGCTGTTACTTGGCGAGCCGTTGCACCTGGCAAACGGGCGGAATCCCAACCCGGGGGGAGCAAGCTTCCGCTTCTCGAACGCTCCGCCCGAACCCAACACACCTCGTTACCGCGGTCTCGTGCCCCCTTCGTCCACCCCGCCCCGCACCCGAACCACGGGATGTACAGCGATACTGCGCGACGTAGCTACCCGGGGTTGCACACCCACACTGATCCACCGGTGAGTCCTCATGGGCGATAGCCGGCTTGCCGCCTGCCGGTTGTCATCTTCCCAGCGATTGAGAGACCGTTCTACTTCATATGACCCGGGAACGTTCCAGACTGCCGAATCGTCGTTTCCAACGGACGCGACAGCGGCATCGTTCCCTCGTGCCTGGTGCACTTGCGTAGAGGGTAGATCAGGGAGCGGTGGTGAGTACGAGCCCGTCGCATCCGGCCACTTCCTTTTCAACCCTGATGGCAGGATACGGGAGCCGGCCGCAAACGTCAAGCTGTTCAGCGGTCGTGACCTACAGTGACAAGACGCTCCCGGCACCCGTGTGGTGACAAATGCTCACGCATGTCATGCGCAATGAATGAGGGCCCCGGACCATCCGGGACCCTCGAGGCTGAGCGTGTTCCGACCACTTGGGGCTATCGTCGGATCGCGATCACCTCCAGATACTCCGATTCCACCAGCGTCGTCCCCGCGGGCCCGCGGTTGTGGTCCGTCCAGTGTGCCGCGAGTTCGGCGGCGAACACCGCGCGCGTATCCTCGTCGATCGCCTCGAAAGTGCGAACGGTCGGCCCGTAGCTGGCGCGGAAGAGCTCCGCCGTGCCGGCCGGCGTGTGAGGATACCGGAAGATGAGCGTACGCGGGCTCGTCGTCACCTCCCAGTGCTGGTCGTCGAATCGTGCGCGGATGATGGACTCGTCTCCCCACTGCAGCGGACTGGCGGCGCCGGCCGGCGGCGGCGCGTGCGAGACGTGCAGCCGCAGCAGCTGTCCGATGAACCCGGCGGGTGTCCAGTTGGCCAGCGCAACCCGGCCGCCGGCCCGGGTGACCCGCGTGAGCTCGGCGACGACCCGCTCGGGCCGTGCCGCGAACATGACGCCGAACATCGAGAGGACCACGTCGAAACTCGCGGTCTCGTAGGGAAGTTCCTCCACCGTGCCCTGGTCGAACCGAATCGAGAGCCCGTCCTCCACCGCCCGGCCCGCGGCGACCTCGAGAAGCGCGGGCACGAGGTCGAAGCCCGTCACGCGCGCTCCCGCCCGGGCCGCCGGAATCGTCAGGTTCCCTGAGCCGCAAGCCGCGTCGAGCAACTTCTGTCCCGCCTCGAGGCCCTGGCGGATGACGAACTCGCTCGCACCATCACGGAAGCCGGCCGCGATCCGGTCGTACTCGCCCGCGCTCCAGATCCGCGTGGATCGCTCGGTGGCCGGGTCGGCCAACTGGTTGGTGATGCGCGAGAAGGGCGTCCGCCCGGTAGTCGGGCGCGTTGCGAGCGCTTCTTCCGCTTGTGTCGATTCGTAGGCCGTGTTACCGGTACTCATGCGGTGCTCCCCTGATTCACGGTTGTGTAGTTACGCGATCGTGTCGCGATCGAAAACTGAGGGAGGTGTGAGGCGTCAGGAATGACAATGCGTCCGCGTCTCTTGCCTGAGCGTCCCGGATTTGGCAGATCCGGTAACCAACCCACGACACCAGCGAGCCTTGCCCCGGGGGGCGGACGCGAGCGGAATCTTCCTGAAATGGACCCACTATCGGACGTACTACGGGCGATAAGGCTGGACGGAGCGTTCTTCTATCTCGTTGAGGCCGCGGATCAGTGGGCCGTCGCCAGCCTGCCCGCTTGCGAACTCGCTCCTCGCATTCTGCCCGGTTCCGAGAACCTCGTGTCGTATCACATCTTGCTGTCAGGCAGTTGCTGGGGCGGGCTACCGGGGGAGCCGCCCGCGGAGATGCGGCCGGGCGACGTGATCCTCTTTCCTCACGGCGATGCGCACAGGATGGCGAGCAGGCCCGATGCAGCGGGCCTGTACGAGGACCACCGCGCCGCGCCGGACCGCTTCCCGGGCACTGTGTACCTGGGCGACGGCCCTCGGCGAGACACGAGCCTCGTCTGCGGGTTCCTGGGGTGCGACACACGGCCGTACAATCCGCTCCTCGCGTCGCTGCCGCGGTGCACGGTCGTTCGTGGCGCGGCGGACGGCTGGCTCGCGAGATTCCCGGCCCAGGTGGTGGACGAGTCGCGCGCGGGCCGGGCGGGAGCGGAAACGGTGCTGACCCGTATGGCGGAGCTGATGTTCATCGAGGTGCTTCGCCTGCACCTGGCAGACCTGCCCGATAGCCGGCGTGGCTGGCTGGCCGGCCTGAGCGACGACGTGGTCGGTCCAGCGCTCACCCGGATCCACGAACGACCGGCGCATCCCTGGACGCTCGAGGCGCTGGCCCGCGCGACCGCGTCGTCGCGTTCCGTGCTGGTGGAACGGTTTTCGGAGCTGGTCGGCGTGCCGCCGATGTTGTACGTGACGCGCTGGCGGTTGCAGCTGGCGTCGGAGCTACTGGCGCGTTCGACGGCCAAGGTCGCGACGATCGCGGCGCGGGTCGGGTATGCGTCCGAGGCGGCGTTCAGCCGCGCGTTCAAGCGTGAGACGGGCCTGTCTCCCGCGGAGTGGCGGCGGGTGGAGAGGCAGCGGGCGGAGGTCGGGTCATGACCGCACGTCATTCGCCGCAGGGCTCCTTCGAGTCAGGGTCTTGATCCTTCGATGTTGCTATCATCGCTGTTACTAAAGGCACTAGCGGGGAACGGAGTCGCCAGGGGTCTCGGCCCGAGCGAGCAGGGATTCGAGGCGATGCTGGCCGATCGGGGT
>CAZUVK010000038.1:0-13376 GCA_964623785.1 uncultured Gemmatimonas sp.
GCCAGCGCCGCTCGTTCACGGCGATCGACGAGTTCGGGCGGCGCTGGCTGTAGTTCGTCCCGAGCGTCAAGCTGTTCGGACGCGGCAGGTACGAGAGCCACATCGACCGCTCCAGCGCCGGGATCGTCTCCAGCTCCGAACGCGCGATGCGGTACGTCGGGTTGTTCTCGACCGCGATGTCGAGGGCATCGGCGAGGGTGAGCGGATTGGCGACCGGTTCCTGGGCGCCCGCCCCTGTTGCGGCTCCAACAACCAGCAGAGCGACGACCCCGATTCCGCGTCTAATGATGGAAGTCATTCGATTCGAAGCCGACTTTCGTGGTTTGCGTTGGGGAGCATCATTGTCCGGTGGAGCCCCCAAGGCCTGCCAGAGCCCTGTGTCATCCTGAGCGGAGCGAAGGATCCGCACTTCACCATTCGCGCGAACGCCAACGTGCAGATCCTTCGCTCCGCTCAGGATGACATTGGGGGCCGCCTACCCCGCACCAGGAGCACCCCACCTTCACCTCCCCGCCCCTTCCTCCACCACCGCCACCCGCGCGTCATGGATCAGCGTGTAATGTCCGCTCGTCAGCACGACCTCGCCGGGCCTGACCGCCTCGGTTTCGGCGTTCTCCAGGATCTCCACGTGCGTCTCGTTCTCCAGCCCGGTCGTGACGTACCGCCACTTCGCCCGCCCACCCCGATCGTTCGGATCGAACACGAAGAGCAGCTCCCGCCGATCCCGCTCCAGGATCGCCGCGCGCGGCACCATGACCCGGTCCTCGAACTCGCGCGCCTCCAGCGCCACCCGCGCGTACATCCCCGGGAGAATCCGCGCGTCCGGGTTCGGCACCAGCACCGTCACCCGCGCCGTCCGCGTACCCGGCTCCACCAGCGGGTTGATGCTCTCGATCCGACCCTGAAACACCTCGCCCGGCAGCGCCGCGAACGACACCCGCGCGGTCCGGCCCTCGGTCAGGTAGCCGACCTCGCCCTCCAGCACCTGCACCTCCACGCGGATCGGGTCGATGTTCACCACCGTCATCAACTCCGTGCTCGGGCTCACCCACTCGCCCGGAACCACGTTCACGCTCGCGATCCGGCCACCAATCGGCGCCGTCACTCGCGTCCGCTCCAGCTCCATCCGGGCCCGCCGCACGGCGAGTTCCGCAGCCTCCAGACCGCTGCGCGACCGCGCGAACGACTCGCGCTCCGCCCGCGCGGCCGCGTCCGCGATCCGGTCGTCGAAGAGGGTGAGTTCCTGGAACGTCGCCTGCGCGTTCCGCAACTGAACCTCGGCCTCGCTGACCCGCAGCTCGTACTCGACCGGATCCAGCACCACGAGCGCCTGGTCCGCCGCCACGCCGGAGTTCTCGCGCACCGTCAGCGAGCTGATCCGCCCCGCCACCTGCGGCGTGATCACCGTGCGGCGCCACGCCTCCGCCTGACCAGACGCCGTCACGCTGATCACCAGCGTCCCCCGATGCGCCGCGACGCCGGTCACGGGGATCGCGATGTCGCCCGTCAGCGCTGCAGCGGCATCCGGCGCCACACCCTGCACGATCGACGACGCCGTCGGCTCCTCCCCGCCCTCCGCCTCGCGCAGGCGCAGGAATACGCCGGCGCCCAGGAGCGCGACGATGACGATGGCGGCGAACGCGGTGACGAAACCTCGGGATCGGATCATGGCTCCTGACGGGATGGGTGACTCGGAGCGAACGGACGTATGACGCGCGGCGCGCGACGGATGGTTGCCCCGACAAACGGCGGCCGGACGCGATGGAGCGGACTCGAAGGAAGTGGCTCCTTACGATCCAAGTCTACCGCGAAGGGGCGCGCGCGCAAGGGATTCTACTGGAAGCACTGGATCTGCCCGCTACCCTCTCCACGCCAGGTCAACCGACGCCACGAAGCATCGACGACCGCCCATCACCCGGGCAAACGCTCGGATCGGTCAAAACGACTGCCGGCAATCCCGCGGCCTCTGAACGACACGCAAAGGACGAACGTCCAGCCATCGGAGCAATCGCCGTTGCGCTTCCCGGAAACAGCGCGGGCCCGATTCATTCACCGAAGCGCCGCGGGTACGTTGTAGAGAGCTATACTCTCTTCCCCGAGTTCGGAGCGTTGCACACCGACAATGGTAGCTCGCGCGACATGGGTCGGCCGGAATGCAGGCGGAAGCGTGACGGTGGCCAGCGGCTCCCCGTCCGATGAGAACACGGCGTATTTCCGCCGCAAGCGCGTACGGTCCCAGGATACCACTCCATCGGCGTCACGGTCATAGCTGAACTGCTCGACCCAAATGCGATGCGTGTCGTCCACAAGCATACCCGTGATCGCCGGCACCAGCCTGTCGGATTCCAAGCCGCGTTCGATTTCTCTCTCCTGGTTCTGAAGGCGGCTGCTCGTCATCAGCGCTTCGATGAACTGTCCTACGTCACGAGCAGATAGTTGCGACCGGTCCGGAGCGGGGACGGTGAAGCTGAGGGCTTCAACCCTCTCCATGTCGAAGACGGTAACCTCACCGGTCTTTCCATCACCGATCAGAGCCCGGGTGCCATCCACCGCGAGATGCGTATGGAACAGCAATTCGACACCACCCCCGATCCTGCCGCCCGTCAACATCAGCACCAACGTCTCATCTCCATCATAGCTGGCAAGCTCGGTGGCACGCTCATCCGCCATGCGCATGAGCACCTTCTCGGACCGCGTAACCACCTCACCCCGGACCGGCGCCGGTCCCGGAGTCTCCTGCTCGAACACAATTGAGCCGTCCGCAAGGGGTAAAATGTTCCTCGACCATACATCCGCACGGGCCTGAACGGATCTGGCGTACTCCCCCTCCGGCGTCCAGAAGGTCGCGGCCCCCCCGGCCGCGTCATATGTGAACAGCGTATCATTCTCGCTGAGCGCCGCCTTGGTTATCCAGCGCGACTCGCCTGGACCGGCACCCGGACCTCCTACGGTCCTTATGTGCGTGCCCGCCGCGTCGAAGTATTGCACGCGTACATCGTTGTCGACTACCACGATGCCGTCGTCCTGAAGCAGAAAGGCGCCGATGATTCCATTGAAATACTCGCCCGGTGGTGGCGTGATAGTGGCGACAACGGAATCGGGAGGAATCACGATCGAGACGACATCAGCCGTCGTCCCGCTGCGCTCGCACCCCACGACAACACACAGGATTCCCATCCACACAATACACGCCGGACATCGTCTGGTCAGCATTGTTCACCTTGCGGAATGTGCGTGCATTGCGCCTGTTTTCCGCTGCTCAGACCGATAGGGCAGACCACCACGATAATTCCACACGCAGCAGAGCCCATTCACTGAAGCTCCGCCGGCATATGGTAAAGAGCGATACTCTCTTCTCCGAGTTCGGAGCGTTGCACGCCGACGATGGTGCCTCGCGCAATGTGGGTGGGCCTGAACGCGGGCGGAAGCGTGACGCTGGCCAGCGGCTCCCCGTCCGATGAGAACACGGCGTATTTTCGCCGCAAGTGCGTACGGTCCCAGGATACCACTCCATCGGCGTCACGGTCATAGCTGAACTGCTCGACCCAGATGCGATGCGTGTCGTCCACGAGCATACCCGTGATCGCCGGCACCAGCCTGTCAGCTTCGAGACCGCGTTCGATTTCTCTCTCCTGATTGCGAAGGCGGCGGTCAGTCATCAGCGCTTCGATAAACTGTGCTACGTCACGAGCAGAAAGTTGCGAGCGGTCCGGAGCGGGGACGACAAACTTTAGGGTTTCAACCCCCTCCATGTCGAAGACGGTCACTTCACCGGTCTTTCCATCACCGACTAGCGCCCGGGTGCCATCCACCGCGAGATGCGTATGGTACAGTAATTCGACGCCACCCCCGATCATGCCACCCGTCAACATCAGCACCAATGTCTCATCGCCATCATAGCTGGCAAGCTCGGTGGCACGCTCGCCAGTCATGTGCATGAGCACCTTCCTGGATCGAGTGACCACCTCGCCCCGAGGTGGAGCGGGCCCTGGAGTTTCATTCTCGAAAACGATTGATCCATCAGCGAGAGGGCGGATGTTTCGCGACCATACGTCTATACGAGCCAGAACGGATCTGACGTATTCCCCCTGAGGATTCCAGAATGTCGCGTTCGCTCCAGTTCGGTCATACGTGAACAAGGTATCGCCCCCGCTAAGGGTCGCCATGCTGATCCAACGCGATTCACCAGGGCCGGAACCCCGTCTTCCCACCGTTCTGACATGCCCGCCCGCCGCGTCGAAATACTGCACACGTACAAAGTTATCGACTACCACGACGCCGTTGTCCTGAAGCAGGAAGGCGCCGATGATTCCGTTGAAATACTCGCCCGCTGGTGGCGTGATCGTGGCGACAACGGAATCGGGAGGAATCACGATCGCGACTGGCTCAGTTGTCGTCTCGCCGCGCTCGCAACCCGCGATAACACACAGGATTACCATCCACACAACACACGCAGGACACCGTCTGGTCAGCATTGTCCACCTTGCGGAATGTGAGTGCTCTGCGCCTGTTTTCCGCTGCTCAGACGAGATAGTAGAAGATTGCCACGTGCGAAACAGCAGCATCGCGCGGGTAGCCTCTACGAGTAGCTGATCGCCTGTCCGCGACGGTGATGAGAACGTTCCGTGTAGCGGCTCTGGCAGTTCATCCTCCCCCCGATTCACCTCGCGAAAATGGTCGCACTGCGCCCGTTCGACCCCGAGTTTCGTCGCGAGAGACTCCCAACACCCGATGAGCGCGGCGAGGACGCTTCGGGATCGGACGGACTATATCCATAGTTGATGGTAAACGTGGAGCGCCGGCTTGTCAACTATCCGCGTAGTTTATGCGTCAGGCGCGGAGGCGCGGCGCCAACGGACTTCGATCCCGGAACGCGGGAAGGCAATGACAGACGGGCTCTTCCCCGACAAGCGGAGCCCGTCACGACCGTTCCTGCGATGGGCGCGTGCCGTGGCAGGGACTACCCGGTGAAGATTCGCATGGCCGCGAGGAACGACCGGTCTTCGACACCCCAATCGCTAAAATCTTGCCTGACCATGGAGTTTAATTATGGTTAGTACTCGATTATTTGTGATATAAAGTATAGTTATATTCCATGAAAATGGGCGACATCGACGGTGAGATCGCCGCTGCGAACCCGTGATGGCAGGGATCGGATGTGCGACTGCGAACGGCCATGCGGTCCGCCCTGGACTACGATCCTGGCCGGGCCGGTGACTTGGCGCGAACGGGTCTATGACGCGCGGGCCACGGCGGATGGTTGCCGGACGTTCGGCGAAAGCAGTGAAAGTGGCCCCTTGTAATCTGCTGCAATCCCAGTCTACTACAAAGGCAGTAACGCGCAAGGAACTTCGTGTGAGGGGTGTGCATGGCATCAGCCAATCTGGGGCCGAGTCCTCCACGCTCTCCACGGCGGCCGCGCGCAGCGACGCTCGCGAGAGCGCCGGATCGAGAAAGATCAGGCACCCATGCGGAGACGCTCAAGCCCATACATGCGGACGTAAGGCACATCCAACTCGTCCCGCCAGACTCCCAGGAGAAAGTCACGCCCGATCTGCCTCGCGATAAATCCGTCCGGCATCTCGACGATTCCGAGAAGGTGACCCTCCGGCGCGAAGACGCTCCACCGGGTCGGCCCCACATGACTCGGCGGGTGAAAATGCATCACCCAGAGGTGATCCTCCGAGTCGACGATCAATTCCTGATAAGGCGGGATGGTTTCCGGGAACTCTATCTGCAGGAATCCCCGCTCGAACGACTGGCGTTCTTCAGCGTAACGGGAGGAGGCGCGCTCGAAATCGAAGTACTCCTGCTGGTGCTCCCTGGTCAATCGCAGATCGAGATGATCGGCCCTGATCAACCGTTTCAGGCTCCCATCGGCGGAGTACTCCCCGATCTCGAACGCGCGGCTCGCGCCCAGATAGAACCGATCCCCGTGTACGGCTCTGACCACTTCCAGTGGGTAAGGCTCCCACGGATTTGAGCCGTAGTCCGCCTGGAGCATTCGCCTCGCCGGCCCCAGGAATTCGATCAGCGTGTCGCCGGGTTCACCGTCCGCGGAGTAGCGGTGATAGGAAAGGTACATCGGGACGAGCGCGTCAGGGGCGCCCCGCAGGTTCACGCCGGCGCCAACCAGCAAGGTAGCATCCTCGAATACCCCGACAATGTAACCCGGTGACGTCATCCCCATCCTTCCCGTTGTCGGACGTATGGACATCGGCATCGTCATTCGAACATACCGAACCGGCCGATCATCCGGACCGAAGACAACCATGCGACAGCAACTCGCGAGCAGAAGGGAATCGGCGCCGAGGGACGATGCGAAAGCAACGACTGGGAGTTCGCCAGGACCTTCGCCTTGCTGACCAACGGCGCTAAGGAAATCTCCATCGGGGCCAAACCGCCGAACCTGCGCCGATCGCCGATCCGCCACATGGATCGATCCCGCCGCGTCGCGCCAGCGGCCGGTGATCGTCGTGAACTGATACTCCGGCGCTCCCTCCCTTGCCCCGATCTGCAGAGTAGGGCTGTCCGAAATAGTCCAGGTCTGATCCGCTAGCCAGCTGGGACGCGCACTTTCAACGATCCGAATCCCGGCACTATCCCGCGCGGCGAATGGGGGTCCAGGAGGAGTAGGAGAATCACAAGCCGCAGTTGCCATGATCAGCGAGATTGAACAGAGGAGCGGGTTGCTCCGCTGAATGACCTCTCGCCACATGAAACTTGTATTCATCACGCCTCCCATTCGAGGTCTAACTTCAAGTTCCGCGACGCCCCATGGACCGGGAAAAGGCTACCTTATCAGACTGCGTACCTGCACCCTCTCGACATCGAACTCATCCTTCTCGACACCGAGAATCCGGTCGCGAAAGATCTGGTACGGCCTGAATCGATCGGGCATCCGCACCGTCGCGACGACTTCGCCCATGTTCGAAAAGACCCGCCACTGCCTGGACTCGCCTTCGGGGCCGTACTCTTCGACCCAGATGTAGCCATCTTCATCGGTGGCAACGTCAGTGACCGCGGGATAGACCTTGTCCTCGGGCCACAGACGAAGACGTGTCCCGAAGGTTCCCTCGGCAAACAATACCGAAAATCTCTCGATGAAATCCGATACCGAGTATCGCACCGGCCGATGCGGGAATGTGATTGTCCGTACGTGGCCCTGGTCGACATCGTACACACGGATTTCGTACGCATCACCGGTAATCGCATAGATGGATCGATCGTGTACCGCCACCTTTGTGCGAAGCAACTCGTAGCCGGCGACAGGCGGTCTCGGAGACAACAGGACTTCGGTACCTGGGATCTCACCAAGTGAGCGAATCAGATCTCCCTCTTGATCGAGGTGCCAGAGATGCAGCGTGTTGCGCGAAATCATCTCGCCGACCCGCCCCCCGGGGTATGTCGAACTATTCAATGCCAGGAAGGATCCATCCCTTAGCCTTCCAATGAACAGCGGACCCGGGGTGCCTCGCGTGTTCACGTACTGTGCGAACTCACCATCCCGAGTGAAGATCGATGTCCGGGTTCCAGACCGATCCAGAACGACAATGGAATCGCCCGGCAGGCGCAGAACACGCGACGACGCCGAAACGATCTCGCCCGACCCACTACCCTGCCGACCACCTGTGGTGACGTATCTCCAGGCTGAGTCGAAGAACATGAGGCCCTCCCCGGCATCTCCGACCACGAGAGTGCCATCACCGAGTAGTGCCGGACGCGCACGCGACAGATCGCTCGTCGGACCGGAAGGCTCGCCGCCGATGGAGATCGTCGGGGTCGAACTGACGCGCCACTCGGCAACGGGCTCCACCCGGTCAACCTGAATCCGCGGAGGTTCCTCTTCTGCCCACGCGCTCACCTCTTCGGGCGCGGGAAGCCCGGCGGGCCGATCCCTGTCATCGCTTGCCTGGGAAAGCCCAGACGATTCCGCGACTACCCCCGGTAACTCCGGTGACGAGAGGCGATCCGTCGGTATCACCGCCGCGGCGGTCAGCGCCCAGACACTACCCATGAGTGCGCTGGCAACCACGGGACGCAACGAGCGGTGCCCTATCCTGAAGTTCAGGATCTTCATGATCCTCTTCTCCAGGTGCGACGGGTCGGAACGCGAGAGCGCCGGCAGCGGAAGGCTCCCGCGATCGGCCAGATCGAGCAGATACCGGGCATAGGTCGACGGTCTATGCCCGAGGGCGAGCACGGCCTCGTCGCACGCTTCCTCCCGGGCGAGCGACGCCATTCGCAGTGCACCCCAGGCCAACGGATGAAACCAGTAGAGGCAGAGCGCGACCCGGCCAAGCACCTGGCGCAGCGGGTCGCGGCGCTTCACATGGATGAGTTCATGCAGAAGCACCATCTCCAGTCGTTCGACGGACCAGTCCCGAGCGCTCTCCGGCAGCACCACGAACGGGCGGAGGATGCCTCCGGCCATCGGGTTATTGGCCTGGGCGCTCGAGTACAGGGAGACATCCTTCGATACCCCCGCCGCCAGACGCGCCTGATCGAGGATCTGAATCCACCTCGCATCGCCCAGCCTCCTGGCTCCGCGCCGAAGCGACGCGGCACGCAGGAGACCCATGGCCAGCGAAAGCGCCATCGCGGATCCGCCAAGGAGCCACAGAAACAGGAGAAGCCGGGAGATGGGGAACGCTCCGGGGCCAGTGTCGATCCGATAACTCCCGAGGATATCCCCGGTGGTCGTCGTCCGCGGCTCCGCCGCAAACACGAGATCGGCTTGCGGCGCCATCGGACCGGGTGTTCGCGCGACGGCGGATGCGTCCCGCGCCCCGATACCGCTCGGGGAGACTGAAGCCAGCCGCGGTTCGTGGGGGGGAGTCGCCCGGATCCCGAGAACCGGAACCGGGACTTTCGGCAGACCCCACTGCGTCACCGGCAGGATCAGCAACGCGGCGACCGTCACTGTCCAGAGCGCATGGCGCGCGGCTGCCGGTGAGCGAAGCAGCATGGCGGCCAACCCCATCGCTCCGATAAGCAGCGCCGTGACCCGAAGCACCGTTGCCCCACCAAAGGCCACGATCCCGTCGAGAGGAAGGTCGAGAAGGGTCATGCTACCGCCCTTCCTCCCGCGCGTTGTCGATCAGCTTCCTGAGACGCTTCTTCTCCTCCGACGTGAGCGGGCCGCGAACCTCCAGCAACGCGGCCATCACACCCTCCACGGACCCGTCGAAGAAGGTTCGGGCGACTCGTTCGACCGCTGACCTGCGCGCGGCTTTCGATGGGATCGTCGGACGGTAGAGGTAACGCGGGCCATTCTGCTCAAACTCCAGATGGTCCTTCCGGACCAGGATCCGCAGGATCGATCGCACCGCCGCATCCGTCGGAGGCTGCGCCATGGCCGTCCGGATCTGCGCCGCCGTGGCCCGCTCCAGCCGGTGCACGATATCCATCACTTCCCGCTCGCGCCTGCTCAGGCCGTTGTCGGGTGCCATGAATCCAGGCGAATGAAGGTGGATGGAAGCGACGGGGTGTCCGGCGCGTGGGAGGCGATTTGATCTCGTTACAGCAAGCGTTGCGATGGGCTGCGACGCTCAGTGTAACCGGTTGATGTTGAAAAATCAACGGTACGATGAAAAATCAACGTAGCCGGGGGTGGGGCGGGCAACGCGATGTGTGGGGGAGGGTTGGAAGAGCGATCACGCTGGAAGGTGGACAGTCGTGCGGTCGCGCCCTGAGGCAGGCTACGATGCGGCCTCTCGCCGGCACTTCCAGTCAGCGCCTACTCCGCCGCCGCCAACCCATCCACCCGCAACCGAACCACATACTGCACATCCAGCTCATCGCGCTGGACGCCATACACGAACTCGTCGCGAATCCGCAGCGGCTGAAACCGATCAGGCATGCGGATCGGCCCGAGCAGCCGCCCCTCCGCGTCGAGCACGTCCCAGATCGCGGAGCCGACATCCTGGGCCTGGAACTGGCCGCCGTCCGCCGCGACGTCGTCCGCAGTACGGATCCGCTGGACCCAGAGCGTACCATGCGGGCCGGCCCGGAGCATCGCGAACGCGGGGTAGTTGTCGGCGAACTCCATCCCGTTGATCATCTGGTCCACGACGGCGGCGGCCTGCTGCCCGACCCCCTGCGCCTGGAGCGCCGACTCCATCGTTTCGCGCAGGAAGCGGCGGAACGCGGCCTGGTCGGCTTCGGTCAACGGGCGTCGCTCCATGGGCTGGGTGATGATGCGCTCGAGCGACCCGTCCGGCCCCAGGACCTCCACCCGGAAGACGTCGTTGCGGCCATGCACGATCCGGCCGTCCGGCGCGATCGCCCACATCGGCTCCGAATCGAAGAGCCGCATGCGCAGCGCGCCCCCGGCGCCGAACTGCATCGAATTACCGGACTCGAGGGCGAGCAGCGTGTCGGCCCGCTCGGTCGCCGGGTCGCAGGCGACGATGAAGTCGCCGGTCACGCCGGCGGCCCCCGGGGCTGTGATGCCCGGGATGGCCATCGCTCGCAACTGCATGATCATCCGCCCATCTTCCGACGGCGCGATCAGCATTGGGATGCCGCTCATGATGTCGACCGCCGCGCTCGAGAACGCGTCGCCGCTCGTGAATGCGGAGATTCTCTGGAGCCCCGCGTCGAGTACGTACACGGTCTCGTCGGTACCAACGAGGACGGCCATCGTCGCGACACTCAACTCGCCCGGCCCGTTACCCGGCCGCCCGATCGAGCGGACGAACCGCCCCTCGGCGTCGAAGACCCGCACCCGCGCGGCCTGCTGGTCGAGCACGTAGATCCGACCCGCGGCGTCGACGTCGACGCCCGCCACCATCCCGAACTGATACTCGGGCTCGCCCACGATCGTCCCGATCCGGAGTTCCTCCGTGACCCGCGGCTCCGGCCGGTCACCCCACGTCGCCGACGCCGGGTTGACCACGATCGCCACCCCCGCGCTGTCCGTGATCGTTCCGGCCCATCCGGCGCTCGCGCCCTCGCAGCCAGACGTCACCAGGACGGCCCCGATCACGAGCACTCTCGCGCGCATATTCGATCCTGGGGTCATTGGCGTCATCCACATTCCGTGAGGTCAGTTCGTGTCGGTCGCCGCGCCATCCCTATGACGTAACCCATCGCGCGACTTCGCGTTCTCCGCGTTCTTCGCGGTCCATCAACTCCCACCACCCCACGCCACCCCTCAACCTACGCGAACACCGGCCACAAAGTTTAGCGGTGGGAATGCCGACATATATGGCCACGGTGATCCGGGCACGATTAATGATATAACTATACTTATCTCTCATCCCAATCGGATATATATATACTTATATCACGGCCAGTTCGAATCTATCTATTGATGATACGGCGCGGTGAGCCGCAGGAAGAGGTCCCGGAAGCTCGGACGGCTGTCCGACGCCATCGCGCCTTTCACCGCCTCGCCCGGCTCTCCGCCACGCACATCAGGCCTCCCGACACGCCGATAGCCAGGTGACCTCGCGACGCTCCCGAAAGGTCTTCCCCCCACCGCGCGGAGACTCATCGCCCCGCCCGCTCTCCCGGGTCGGTTCCCCGAGCCACATCCGCGCAGACCGGAAGATAACCATACTTATCTCCTGATTCAGTGAATCATAGGTATACTTATCCCATGGAAATCAACGAAATCGACGACGAACTCGCCGCGGCGAACCCGTGGTGGCGGGATCCGGCCGGCTGGCGGAAGGCGGATGTGCAACTTCGGACGGCCGCGCGCTCCGCCCTCGACTACGATCCCCGCCCCCTGGACGATCTGACGCCGGGCGGACTGTACATCCTGCGCGGGCCGCGCCGCGTCGGGAAATCGACCGTGCTGACGCGGCTCATCTCGCGCCACCTCGACGCCGGGATCCCGCCTCGAAACATCCTGCACGTTTCGGTGGAAGGCCGCACGGACCGGGACGTGGTGGACATCGTGCGCAGGGCGTCGACCACCTGGCTCGGCGGAAACGACGGCGAGCGTCTATGGGTGATCGACGAAATCACCGGGGTGAAAGGTCCGTGGCCCGAGGCGATCAAGCGCCTGCGGGATAGCGACCCACAATTCTCCGCGGATACGGTGATCCTGACTGGCTCCTCCGCCGCCCGGTTCGACGAAGCCCGCAAACAGCTGGCGGGCAGGAGGCACGCGGAGCGAAGCGACCGGTCGATGTTCCAGATGGGGTTCGTGGATGTCTGCCGGGCGCTGGGCATCGACCTGCCGGAATCGCCCCATCTCACTCCCGCGAAACTGGCGGATGCGAAAACGGTCACCGACGCCGTCGCCTGGATGCGCCCCTGGATACACTCGCTCATCGATGCATGGGACCGGTACCTTCGGGTCGGAGGATATCCACAGGCGGTTGAGTCGGAGTCGCGAACGCCCGGCGCGGGCGTCGGCGACCTCGCTCTTCGCGACGCGTTGTGGGACGTCGTTCATGGGGACGCCCTCGAAGGCTCCGGGCTGACGCCCACCCAAACCCACGCGATCCTCCGGTCGATCACCTCGTCCCTGGGGTCGCTCCACTCGGTGCAGGGGCTGGCCACCGCGGTGGGTATCGCCTTCGGAACGGCGGAGGCCCGGCTCGAATCCCTCCGGCGCGCGTACGTCGCCTTTCCCATCCACCGCGAGCAGGGACTGGCGCCGCGCCCGCAATCGCGGGCCAAGTGGTACTTCACCGATCCACGCCTGGCGCGGCTGGCCTCCGATTTCGGGATCGGGGGCCCGCCCGATCCAACCCTGATCTCGGAACAGCAGATCGCGGTTACGCTCCTGAGATTGCTGGAAGCGGAGTCGCCTGGCGCGGCCGTGCGGCACGACGGTCTCCTCTACTATCGCTCCCGGACCAACGCCGAGATCGACTTCGTGTCGGCGTCGTTCCGGAATACCTGTGTGGAGTCGAAGTTCGTCGATCGCGCCTGGGGCCGCGCGTTTCAGACCATCGCCGCCTCGGGAAGGCGAACGGGGATCGTCGCCACCCGGTCTGGCACCCGGGAGCACGCTGGCGGATGGGCACTTCCGGCGGGGGCGCTGGCGTTTCTTCTCGGGAGATAGGCGAACCCGTTGGCCGCGACCGTCCGCCGCGAACCAGCGAACCATCCCCGTTGCGGGAAACCCATTGCGGTTCCGCGGGCGCCTCCACGACAGGTATCCATATCTCTCACCCCGGTGTGAAGTAGCCACGGTTACCTCGCGAGCGGCTCCGCGACAGCCACCCCTTTCTCTCACCCCGTCGCGGAATAAGTACCGTTACCACGCGACGATCACCACAACAGATATCCCTATCTCCCACCTCGGTGCGAGAAAACCATCGATATCTCGCGGGCAGTTCCACAACAGGTATACTTATCTTCCCGGGCGGAGCGGGACAGGTATAGTTACCCCGCGACCATCCGCATCACAG
>CAZUVK010000038.1:13386-18800 GCA_964623785.1 uncultured Gemmatimonas sp.
CCGCGGGCGTACCGCGCCTTCCCCATCTACAGGGAACAAGGATTGGCCCTCCGTAGCACCCCCAACCGACCATCCCCCAACAACTTCGTGTTCTTTGCGTTCTTCGCGGTGAACACCCCCCTCACACGAACCGCGCGACCGCATCCCCCAGCCGCTCCCCGAAATCCGCCACCCGCGCATCCAGCGCCTCGCGCCGTCTCCGTTCTCGAAGCGCGCCCGATACATGGTCCGATCCCGCGCCGGCCACACATTCGGCTCGCAACCGCCGCGGACAGGTTCGCGCCGCACCACCGTCCGGACACGACGAAGGGCCGAAACCGCCTGGTTTCGACCCTTCGCTCGTCTGCCCCATCGAACCGCGGCGAAACGATGCCGCGGCGGGGACCTCCCTAGAACCGGTAGTGCAGCGACCCGCCCATCGAGAACCCGCTCCAGTTGTAGTGCTCGAAGTTCGCGAGCATGAAGCCAAGCTCGATCGACGTGTAGAGCGGGGGGAACCCACCTTCTGCCGATTCGAAGATGCTCGCCCAGTCGAGCTCGATCCCGGCGCCGCCGCCGAAGCCAACCACGCCCTCGCTACCGAAACCGTAGTCGTATCCGAGGTAGCCGACCGAGCCGAATCCGTAGAGATCGTATACCGGCGCGGTCTGGAACCGGTACATCAGCCGCCCACCGAAGTTCGTGACGGTCCCGAGCGCGCCGATGACGGCCTGCACGGTGATCTGATCGGACATGTCGTACAACCCGCTGATCCCGTACGACGGCCAGGAGCTCTGGAAGCCGATCCCGAAGGGCGAATCCTGGTTCTCCGCGTTCGATTGCGCCGACGCCCCGCCCGCCACAAGCCCGATCGCCATCCCTGCAAGCACGACCGAAGTCATCCACGTTCCTCGCCTCATTGGTTCTCTCCCGAATTGATGGTGATCGAATCACACCCGGCCGCCCCCTCGATGAGGCGCACCGACCTCCGCGGGGCCGCTCCCACTCGGCCCGACCGGTCGTCAAACCCCGGCGCGTGTCCTGCATTGAATAACGGCATCCGGCGAGTCCGGCCCAAACAACCAGATCAACGGTGCTTCTTGTCGATCGCTGCAATGGTGTATGGAGCGGCAATATATCGGGGGTTCGCGCGGGTGGGGAGGGTCATGTTGCCCGTGGTCATCGTCATGCACGCCGTGGCGGACCCGGGCCTTGCCCAGATCGCGAAGGCGGAACCTGACTCGACCTCGGTCGTGGCGGGGGCGCGATACGCCTTTCCGCCGCTCTCCAACCGGCTTCTCGGATCGAGCTATCGCGACCTCTGGTCGGACTCGATCCGTGTCCCCCTCCTCGACCTGGAGCAGACCGCCGGCGGGCTGACCGTGCTTCGCCTCGGCGGGGGCCGGCAGTCGACGTCGCTCCGTTTCACCGGCGCGGACGGCCGCGAGTATGCCTTCCGGTCGGTCGACAAGACGCCGGCGCGCGCCGGGTCCCCGGAGATGGCCGGCCGGCTGAGCGCCAGGATTCTCCATGACCAGATCAGCTCGCTCGTCCCGGCGGCTCCGCTCGTGGCGGCCAGACTCGCCGAGGCGGCGGGTGTGCTCCACTCGGTGCCCCGGCTCTACGTGCTCCCGGACAGCCCTCGCCTGGGCGAACACCGCGCGGCGTTCGCGGGATCGCTCGGGACCTTCGAGGAGCATCCCAACGAGATCGAGAAAGGCAGGCCCGGCTTCGGCGGGTTCGAGCTGATCGTCGGGACCGACGCATTGCTGGAGAATCTCGACGAGGACCCGCTCGCGCGCGTCGACGCGGAAGCCTTCCTGAACGCGCGGCTGGTGGACTTCATCATCGGCGACTGGGACCGGCGCGGCGACCAGTGGCGCTGGGCGCTCACCGGACCGGCGCACGCCCGCGTCTGGACCCCGATCGCCCGTGACCGCGACTTCGCGATGGCGGACTACGACGGCGCGCTCCTCCACATCGTCCGCCTCTTCACCCCGAACGCCGTCCGTTTCACGGCTGACTTCCGCGACCTCGACGGCCTGACCGCCAACGCCCGGCCGATCGATACCTGGATCCTCGCGCCGCTGGATCGCGCCGCCTGGGACTCGGTCGCGACCGCGCTCGCGGCGCGGATTGCCGACCAGGACATCGAGGAAGCCGTCCGCATGCTGCCCGTGGAGTACGTCGAGGCCCGGGGCGACTCCCTCGCGGCGATCCTTCGCGCCCGGCGCGACCGGGTCCACGAAGCGGCCACGGCGTACTACCGGGAGCTGGCGGAGGTCCCTCACATCTTCGCCACCAGCGCCAGGGATTCGGCGGATATTCTCCGCCACGAGGACGGGACGGTGTCCGTGCGCGTCACCACCAGGGAGGGGGACCGCGAACGGGCGACATTCGCCCGCGATTTCGACCCGGACGAGACACGGGAGATCCGTCTCTTCCTGGGCGACGGCGATGACAGCGCGATCGTGACCGGCGTCGCGAAGCGCGGGATCACAGTCCGCGTCGTCGCCGGTGACGGAGTCGACACGCTCGTCGATCTGTCACGGGTCGCGCGACCCGGCGTCTGGACCTCGCTCCACGGCGGTTCGGGGGATGACCGGCTGGCCGGCCACTCACGTACCGACGTCGACCGGCGTCGGCTGCCCGAACCCGATCCGCTCGACGAAGGCGTGCCGCCGATGTCGTTGGGGGATGCGGGCTCGACCACATCGTACCGGCCCATCGCCGACTACTCGACCGCGGTGGGGCTGACCATCGGCGCGGGACTCACCTTCGTCTCCCACGCCTTCCGCGACGAGCCGTACCGGTCGAGGGTCCGCCTCGACCTCGAGTACGGTCCGCGCTGGGACAGCTTCGGCCTGACCGGCGGATTCGACTACCACCCGAGAGGGTCCGCCTCACGCGCGGAGGTCGAGGTCACGGCCTCCGGCCTCGAGGCCTTCCGGTTCTATGGCTTCGGCAATGACACCGACGCGCCCCTCACCTCGCGCGACTATATCGTGCGCCCCGACGTCCTCGCGGGCCGCGCGGCCCTCTACCGCGAGATCGGCCCGGGCACCGAGATCGGCATCGGCGCCGCGGGTCGGTATGCCCGCTACCACGCGCCCGAGGCAAGCCCGTTCGACCTCGTGACGGGCTCGGGATCCACCGTCGCCCACCTCGGAGCCCGGATCTTCATGCAGCGGCGGGCGCCGGAAACGATCGACCTCACGCGACCCCGGCTCGAAGGCGCGGCGACCGCGGCGATCAGCCCGATCGTGACCGGGCCGGCCGGCACCTTCGGATCGATCGACGCGCATGTGGAAGGAGTCCATCCCCTGAGCCGCTCCGGATCCCTGCGGGTGACGGGGCGGCTCGGCGGCCGGTACGTGGCGGGCGACTACCCGGTCGAAGAGGCCGCCTTCCTCGGCGGCCGCCCGTCCCTGCGCGGCTACCCTCGCTGGCGGTTCGCCGGCGACGCCATGGTCCACGGAACCGCCGGCATCATCTCCCGGATCGGACGCCTCCCCTTCCTCTTCAACTGGGATGTCGACGCCCTCGCCTTCGCCGACGCCGGCCGCGTCTTCCTCTCCGGCGACGACTCCAGCACCTGGCACACCGCCCCCGGACTCGGCCTCACCTTCTCCATCCCCTTCGTCGCCCTCGAAGTCACCTGGGCCCACGGCTCGGGCAACCGCTTCTACCTCGACGCCGACCTCAACTTCTGATCGGCGTGAATGGACCGGGGTTCTCGCTGAGCCCGCGGAGGCGAACGGCCGAAGGGCGCTGAGAACTGCACAGACTCTGGCTACCGCATCATCCCATCAACAATTCAGATGACCCGTCCCCATTTTCAGAATCTAGCTCCCTCGGAAGAATCCATCATTGACATGGCCGGCCTCATCAAGAATGAGCCATTCTCCGACAAATCACCACCCGCCTTGTCATTTCAACAACCTTATTCCACAACCACTTCGCGTTCTTTGCGTACTTCGCGGTGAATCCCCCTCCCCCTGCGCGCACCACCCACCCTCACCCCCGAAACCCTTTGCGTCCTTCGCGCTCTTCGCTCTCTTTGCGTTAAGCAGTTCCCCCGCCGACATCACTTCAACCGCCGCGAATACACCGTCCCGAACGCCTCCCGCGCCGCCCCCATGCACTCCGTCCGCCCCGGCTCGCGCCCCGGGCAATGCAGATACTCCTCGGACGTCGCCTCCACGAACAACCCCACCCCCCCATCCTTCTCGATCACCAGCCGCATGTACCCCGGCGCCGACTGCCCGAAGACGAGCCCCTCCACCGGCCCGATCGAGCTCAGCTTGCTCCCCGCCCCTGACACCACATTGTACCGCGGATCCGTCTCCACCACGCCGGTGAGCAGCTGCAGCGAGTGCTCGTGCCCACCGATGAACGCCAGCGGCGCCCCGTGCCGCTCGAAGACCGACCTGAGCCCGATCTCGAGCTCCCGGTAGGGCCGCGAACTGATGTCCTGCAGGATGGCGCCGCTTCGGAAGAGGATGTACCGCACCCCGAGCGTCTCCCAGAACGAGAAGCTGCCGCCGTGCGGCCCGCCCGACCGGAACGGGTGATGCGCGGCCACCAGGATCTCGCGGTCGCCGGCCGTCGCGAACGCCTCGTCGATCGCTCGGAGCACCGCCTGGCGATGCTCCACGTCGCCCTCCAGGAGCCACCAGGCGGTGTCGAGGATCAGCAACCGGTGGTTCTCCCCCCAGTCGATGACCACCGGCCCTCCGGAACCCGCGGGCGGCACGAGCGCCGCGGCCACGCCGGTGGTCGCGCGCGCCCGGCTGAGCACTTCATCGAGCGCCTTCAGGCGAACGTAGCCGTCCCAGTGCTCGCGCAGGCCCCAGTCGTGGTTGCCGGCCATGAAGTAGATCCGCGCCCCCGCCGCGCGCGCCGCGCGACCCTCGATCAGCCGGACCTGACTCATCACCACCGCCGTGTCCCGGTCGAAATCATCGTCGTCCGGCGGATTCACTCCCGCCGGATAGACGACGTCCCCCAGCACCAGCACCGCGATCGACGAGTCACGGTCGAGCCGCGCGCTCCACCACTCGATATCCTCCCGCATCCGGGTCAGGACGGGGCTCGTCTCCATCAGCGCGTCACCGGCGTCGCCCATGAGGAAGAAGACGCTCTCGACCTCCGACGGCTCCGGTACCGGGATCAGCTCCTGACCCGGCGGCGTATGCACCGTCGGCCCGGCGCACGCGGAAATCGCGAAGGCGATCACGCTGCACCCGATGCCGCGCCATCGCCGGACCCGCGACCCGACCGGCCGCATCCCGCCCCGCCCCCTCATATCGGCAGCCGGACCGCCACCGTCACCGGCTCGGCGGATCCCGCCCCGTCATCCGCCCAGCCGCGCATCCCCATCACCACCCCGCCGATCACCAGCCCGACCCCCGCCCCGATGACCCCCCCCGCCC